>NZ_JBLZMW010000005.1:0-246044 GCF_048553275.1 Pacificoceanicola niger | reverse complement strand
CATCACACCCGCCATGAAACTGAAAATGGCCGCGTAAGTTCTACGGATGCACCCCGTTAAAAAGGGGGAGATTACCGCCTGTTTCACGCTTGCGGTCGGACCTTGGGTGATCCCAACATCTGGTGGTCACTTGGCGGTGCACGGTGCATTAACCATGGCGCGCGCACGTTTAACCCGGCGAAATTCGCCGGGTTTGCCACCGTTAACCAATGTTGCGTGAAACAGGGGGCCTTACAGCCCCGCTTCGCTTTCGATCTGCCTGCGCGACTTGCGTTCGCGCTCTGTGGCACTCTTCAGCTGACCGCAGGCAGCCATGATATCTTCGCCGCGCGGCGTGCGGATCGGCGAGGCATAGCCCGCTTTGTATATGATATCCGCGAACCTTTCGATCCGCTCCCAATCGCTCCGCTCATAGGGCGAGCCGGGCCATTCGTTGAAGGGGATCAGGTTGATCTTTGCCGGAATGCCTTGGATCAGCTTCACCAATCGCCGCGCATCCGCGTCGCTGTCGTTCACGTCCTTGAGCATCACGTATTCAAAGGTGATCCGCTCCGAGTTGGACACCTTTGGATACTCACGCAATGCGTCCAGCAATGTCTTGATATTCCAACGCTTATTGATCGGAACCAACCTGTCGCGAACCTCGTCCGTCGTGGCATGGAACGAAACGGCCAGCAGGCAACCGATCTCCTCGGCACATTTCGCGATCTCAGGCACAACACCGCTCGTCGACAGCGTGATGCGACGACGCGACAAGGCAATCCCCTCGCCGTCCATCGCAACCTTCATCGCGTCACGCACATTGTCGAAGTTATAGAGCGGCTCGCCCATGCCCATCAGAACGATATTCGACAGCAGGCGCGGCCCCGCATCGCCGGTGCCAACGCCCGGCTCCGGCCACTCGTCCAAATCGTCACGCGCCATCATCACCTGCCCGACAATCTCCCCGGCGGTCAGGTTCCTCACCAGCCTCTGCGTGCCCGTGTGACAGAAGGAACATGTCAACGTACAGCCAACCTGACTGGAAATACAAAGGGTTCCACGATCCGTCTCGGGGATGTAGACCACCTCGACCTCGTGACCGCCCGCGATCCGCACAAGGTATTTGCGCGTGCCGTCGGCGCTGACCTGCTTGGACACCATCTCGGGAATCTCGATCACGAAATGCGCGTCCAGCTTGGCGCGATAGTCCTTCGCGAGGTTGGTCATCACAGCAAAATCGCGCACGCCCCAGTGGTAGACCCATTGCCAGATCTGACCGGTGCGCATCTTGGCCTGCTTCTCGGGCGTGCCGATGGCGATCAGCGCCTCGCGCAGCTTGGCCCGCGTCAACCCGACAAGGTTCACCTTGCTCCCCTCCGGAACCTTCCGGGGAATGGTCAGAACATCCTGAGTGATCGGCGCATCAGCAGCCATCGCACGCTTCCTTAAGAAAATCGAAGCCCGTCCCATACAGGATTCGACGCAAAAGACAAAGGGCCGAGTGTTCCCGACCCCTTGCATCCAATTCCGTGGAGAACCAAGCAGCCCTAGCTGGCGCAGCGCTTCTCCGCATCCTCGACCGCGGCAGTGAAGCCAAGCAGAGAGAAGGTATCCTTGGTCGTCGTCCCGCGCGCCGAAACCGCCGTAAGCACCGCATCGGCGCCCCGTTTCATCGCGGTGATCAGCTTGGAATCATCCTGCGCCGTTGCCGGCCAGGCCCATTCGCCCTCGGTGTAGAGCTCGAACTCGCTGGTCCCGACCTGCACGTTTACCGTGGACCCCGGAGCAAACGGATATCCGCCGGTAAACGCAACCTGCCCGTTCACGCCCGACCCGGGGCGGTAGAACACCATCAGCAGGATCTTGCCCCGCGTCACGGCCACGACGCGGCCGTCCTTGGTGTTGACGCTTTCCTTGAACGTCGTCACCGCCCAGCATTCGCGGGGCTCCTGACCCTCGAAAACCGACCAGTCGGTCATGGCATCAACGCGGTTGGTGCTCTCTTCCTGCGCGGTCGCGGCGGTTGCCGCAATCGCCAATGCCGTTGCGGCGATCACGCGCACAAAGCTTGAAATCATCAGTGCAGCCTCCAGCTGTCTTAGCCTCAATCATACAAGGCCGCACCCAGGGTTCGTAAGCGCCCAATCGACGGGAACAACCTTTTCTCTCGACGGCAGGACAATAGCCTGAAATAGCTGAACAACGAAAGCCCTCTTGGCAGAATATCGCTCAGACGTGAGGTGACCCATGACAGCTCCCGCCCTTCTTGCAGAAACATTCCGAGGTCCGTTCCTCGAAAATGCCCACTACGGCCATGCCGTAATCAGCGACGGCCTGGGCGTCGTCGAGGCCTGGGGCGAGGCAGAAGCCGTGGTTTTGCCACGCAGTTCATCCAAGATGATACAGGCCTTGCCTCTCGTCGCCAGCGGCGCCGCAGACCATTTCGGCCTCACGGAGAAGCAGCTCGCGCTCGCCTGTGCCTCGCACGAGGGCGCGCCAGAACACGTCAGCGCGGTATCCGACTGGCTGCACGACCTGGACCTTGGCGAGGCCGATCTGCGCTGCGGGCCCCAGCCGTCGCGCGACAGCACACTGAAACTTCAGATGATTCGCGACAGCGAAGCACCCTGCCGGCTCCACAACAACTGCTCGGGCAAGCACGCGGGATTCCTGACCTACGGCAAATTCATCAAGGCTGGCTCCGATTATGTCGATCCGGACAACCCGGTCCAACGTGCCTGCCGCGAAATGTTCGAGACTGTCACCGGGCAAGACAGCCCGGGCTTCGGCATCGACGGCTGCTCTGCGCCGAACTTTGCCACCACCGTGGCCGCCATGGCGAAGGCAATGGCCTGGTACGCGACGGCCCACACCCGCGAAGACACACTCAGTGTTGCCGGTGCACGGCTGGTCGGCGCGATGTACAAGCATCCCGGAATGGTTGCCGGACGCGGCCGGGCCTGTACGCTCTTGATGCAGGCCGCCAATCAGCCCGTCGCGATCAAGACCGGAGCCGACGGGTATTTCGTTGCGATTCTACCCCAACAGGGGCTCGGCGTGGCGCTCAAGATCGCGGATGGCACCACACGCGCCTCCGAAAGCGCCATTGCCGCAATTCTTGTGAAGCTGGGCGTCGTTGACGCGGAGCATCCGGATGTGACGCGCTTCCTCTGCCCCGAGCTGCGCAATTGGGACGGCATGGCGGTTGGTCAGGTGCGCCCCGCGCCTGGGCTTATGGTGCGAGACCGCTCTTGATCCACCAAATGAAAAAGGCGCTACCGTCGCAGCGCCTTTTCCAATTCGTTCCGTGACTGACTGAATTAGTCAGCGGCAGCCGCTGCAATGATTGCAACCAGCAGCAGCGGGATCAGCAGACCAGCGGAGGACGAGCTTGCTGCGGTTTCTTCAACCACAACGACGGGCTCCATCACAACGTCGTCCTTGGCATAGGAACCAGCCATTGCGGAAGTGGCAGCAGCAGCGAAAGCAGCGGCGAGAGCGATTTTCTTCATGTTCTTCTCCAGATATTTGCCTACCGCGCCCATTTGAGGAACGCACGACAGGCACCCAAGACTTACCTCGTATGATTGTCTAAGCAGCATTTCAGAGCGATTGCAATTGCATCTTGCTTGCGCCGATTTCCGGTCAGACAGAGTGTCGTCAAATAAGCAACACTTGAGTTCCAACCCGAGCCATCCCGAAAAGTTCCGCGATATGCTCGTTATAGAGGCCAATGCATCCATTGGACGAGCGCCGTCCGATCTTGCGGGTGTCGTGCGTGCCGTGGATTCGGTAGTAGGTCCAGCCGAGGTAGAGCGCGTGCGTTCCAAGCGGATTGTCCGGTCCGGGGCCGACGTAATCGGGCCATTCGGGATTGCGCTTCTTCATCGACGGGGTCGGACGCCATTCCGGGCCTTCGACCTTCCGCACAACGCTGGTGCGGCCGCGCCGGGTCAGGTCTTCGGTGAGCGGCACAGAAGAAGGGTACAGGTGGTAGGCACCCGATTCTTCCCAAAAATGCAACGCCCGGCTGCTGATATCCACGAGCACCGCGCCATTGTTCAGGCTGGAGAAATAAGGCTGCCACTCCAATGTCCGGAAGCTGGAAATATTGCGACGCACCACCGTGGAGAGATCGCGCTCGACCTCTGTCGTGCCCTCGTTGACGTTCTGCGCGATCACCGGTGTTCCCAGCATCGCCGCTCCCGTTGCCAGAAAGTGGCGGCGGTTCAGGCCTTTGCGAAATTGGTTGTCCATGGGCCAAGACTCCTCTCAGGCGACTCTAAACGTTAATAATATGGCGAGAAAGCCTCAGTGCAATTCAAAGCGGCGTGTTTTCGCAGGCTGTCCGGGATGTGGGTTTGATTGGCAACGCCTTGCGGGCTAAGTGGTATCTTAACCCAATATTTACGAGACCGCTCATGAACCGCCGCACTTTCCTCGCCCTGACTTCCGCCGTGGCGCTTGCCGCCTGCGCGGAGTCGCCGACCTACAGCACCAAGCTCGGGCCCGACGGAAAACCACTGCCGCAGGTCTACCGCATCGGAGCGGGCGCCTCTGGCCGCATCCAGTATACCGTGCTTGATTCGGTCAACGCGCTGCGGCAAGCGGCCGGCGCACAGCCTGTGGCGCTCAATGCAAGCCTCAACGCCGCCGCCGCCACGCATTCGCGTGACATGGCCGTTCAGAACCGGCCGTGGCATTTTGGCTCTGACGGCTCATCGCCGATCGACCGCGTTCAGCGCGCCGGCTATGGCGGGCGCGTCGTCGGAGAGAACATTTCGGAGACTTTCGAGACCGAAACAGAGACCCTCGCCGCATGGATGGAAGAGCCTTCGACTCGCAAGGTCATCCTCGATCCGACCGCCCGTGACCTCGGAATCGCATGGCATCAGGAAAGCGGCGGCAAAATCTGGTGGACGCTGATCACCGGGGCGCCGAACCTGTCGGCAATCCCCGGCGCCGATCCGACCACCTGAGATCAGGGCGTGATTCGGATCGGCGTGCCGTCCCGGACCATGGCATAGATCATCTCCATCTCCCGATCTTTCACCGCGATGCATCCCGCGGTCCAATCGCGACCGCCCTTGCGGAACTCCCGCGGCCGGCCGTGAATGAAAATGTCACCGCCAGGATTCTTGCCCATGGCTGCCGCCTCGGCGATGTCCTCGGCGTTCGGGTAGGAAATCCCGATGCTCAGGTGAAACCGGCTGTTCGGATTGCGGCGGTCAATGTGGTAATCGCCTTCCGGCGTTTTCCCGTCACCGCGAAACTTTTTGTCCCCGCGAGGCTGATTGCCGAGGCCTACCTTGTAGGTCTTGAGCACGGTTCCGTGGTGCAGCAGATACATCCGCCGCTCCCCTTTGCTCACATGGACATGCGTGACCTCGGGACCGTCATATGATTTGAATTTGCTACTGCAGGCGCCAAGCCCGAGCAGCAGGGCCAATACAAGCCCGAACTTGAGAAACTGCATCGATATACCCGTTCAGGTTTTTCGAGAATCATACCTTAAAAACACCATCTCCAAAAGACGGGACTTCACTCAATCCGCAAGATGCAACCCAGCGACCACTTCGACATGCGTGGACCATCGGAATTGATCCACCACCTGAACAAAATCAAGCACATACCCGGAACGCACCAAGGTCGCGCAATCCCGCGCAAAAGTCACCGGATTGCATGAAACATGCGCGACGCGCGGGACACGGGCGCGGGCGATCTCCACGATCTGGGCCTCGGCACCGGCGCGGGGCGGGTCGATCACCACACCATCGAGTCGATCCAGCTCATCGAGCATCAGCGGATTTCGGAACAAATCGCGTGTTTCGTGGGTGACCAGTTTCAAGCCCTCGGCGTTGCGCCAACCATGATCCAGCGCCTTGATCATCTCCCGATCACCCTCGACCGCATGCACACGCACATCCTGCGCAAGCGGCAGAGCGAAGGTCCCGCAGCCGGCAAAAAGATCCGCCACCTTGGCGGTCCGGCTCAGCGGGCCAAGCGCCTCGCGTACCGCCGCGAGCAGCGCCGCTTCGCCCTCCGCCGTCGCCTGCATGAAAGCGCCGGGGGGCGGTATGACATCGGCCTTGCCGAAACGCTGAAACGGCGGACGACGAGAAATGACCTCATCGTCCCACGCCAGCCGCGCGAGATCGAATTGCCGCGCCAAATCGGCGAGCGCGGTGCGCAGAGCTGTGTCCACCTCCTTGCCGCCGTTCACAGCCACGTCGAGCCCGCTCAGGCTTTCGGTGACCAAAACCGATAGCTCGCCCTTCCGGCTGGAGCCCAGAACGGCCAGGGCCTCGACCATCGGCAAGGACAGCGCAAGAGCGGGCGTCACAAGCTGGCAATGCGGCACAGAAACGATGACGTCGGAAGACTTCTGGTGAAACCCGGCGAGCGCGCCTTTCTTGGTCCGCCGCGCGGAAAAACTGGCGCGGCGACGCGACTGCGGCGAGGAGGTGACGCATGGGCGAATCTCCGTCGTGAGATCATGCGCTTCAAGCGCTCGGCGAACGACCTCGGTCTTCCACCCCTCGACGAAACTGTCGCTGGCGTGTTGCAGCTGACAACCACCGCAGGATTTCGCATGCGCGCATGGCGGCCTGACTCGCTCCGGCACCGGTGTTACGATGCGGGGCGCGGCCATCACGCCGCCGTCGATCTCTCCGCTTACCTCTTCACCGGGCAGGGCGCCGGGTACGAAAACCGGGCCGGGCGCGATGCCGTCACCCTTATGGCCGAGCCGTTCTATCGTGATCACTGTCATGCTCTGGCTCTAGCGCGGTTTCAGCGCGGTCGTCCAGCGTTTGCGGACATGCCCGTATCGCCACACAGCGTCGTTTGACTGCCGCTCACAGGCCCGCCCGCGTCATTCCGCCGCCTCTTGCCCCTCGTCCGACCCGAGAAAGCCGCCAGACTGCCGCTCCCAATAGCGCGCATAAAGCCCGCCCTTGGCAAGCAGATCGGTATGGCCCCCCTCTTCGACGATATGGCCACCGTCGAGCACGATGATCCGGTCCATGCTGCTGATCGTCGAAAGCCGGTGCGCAATGGCGAGTACGGTCTTGCCTTGCATCACCCGGTCCAGCGCGTCTTGAATGCTGGCTTCGACCTCGGAATCGAGCGCGCTTGTGGCCTCGTCCAGAACGAGGATCGGCGCGTCCTTCAGGATCGCGCGGGCCAAGGCGATGCGTTGCCGCTGACCGCCGGACAGCTTGACGCCGCGCTCACCCAGATGCGCTCCGTAGCCCTCGCGCCCGGCATGATCGCGCAGACCAAGGATGAATTCATGGGCCTCCGCCCGGCGAGCCGCCTCAAAGACCTCTTCTTCCGTGGCGTCCGGACGTCCATAACGGATGTTGTCCATGGCAGAACGATTGAACATGGCCGTTTCCTGCGTGACCATGCCAATTTGTTGCCGCAGGCTATCCTGTGTGACTGCCGCGATGTCCTGCCCATCAATCAGTACAACGCCCTTCTCAACGTCATAGAGCCGCATGAGAATCGATACGAGCGTCGATTTTCCGGCTCCGGATGCCCCGACTACGCCAAGCTTTTCACCCGGTTCGATGTGCAGGTTGATTTGTTCGACGCCGCCACTTTCGCGCCCATAGGAAAAGCCGACGTCACGAAACTCGATCCGTCCGGCATCCACGGACAATGCCTTGGCTCCGGCCACATCGACCAGGTCATGCGACGGCGTCAATGTACGCATACCATCCTCGACCTCGCCGATATTGGCGTAAAGCCCCATAAGCGCGAAGGAAACCCAGCCAGTCATCTGCGCCAACCGAAGAGAGACAGCCCCGGTCGCGGCAATATCCCCCGCCGAGACAAGGCCCAGGCTCCAGTACCACAACGCCCCGCCGACCATCATCACCGGCAAAAGCCCGGCGAGCGCCATCAGCCAGAAGCGAAATTCGACACTGACCCGCCCGAATTCAATGAACCGGTTCCGATAAGTGTCCATCGCGCCCAGCGCCGCCTGATCTTCGTATTCCGCATGGGCAAACAGTTTCACCGTCTTGATGTTCGTCACCGTGTCGACCATCTGCCCGGTGATCATTGCCCGCGCCGCCGCGCGCGCCTTCGATCTCGCCCGCACGCGAGGCATGAAATGCCGGATCAGAAGCCAATATGCACCCATCCAGATGATGAGCCCGCCCGCAATCCGCCAATTGACCGTGCCCACCATCAAGACCGCGCCGACCACGGAAGCGATGGCAAAAAGCACGGTGTGCAGCATTTCCGTGATGACATCGTTCAACGCACGGGCCGTTTGCATCTCTTTTTGACTGATGCGCCCGGCAAAGTCGTTGTCGAAGAAACTGACGGATTGCCCGATGGTGTAGCGGTGTACGCGGCTCAGGATCAGACTGAACACGTTCGGCTGCGTCACCTGCGTTTGGAGATAGGCGTTCACGCCAAAGAGCACCGGGCGCAGTGCGAGAAAGAAAAACAGCGAGAAGATCAGAAGACCGAGATTGGCGCTGAACACAGTCTCTGCCCCGCCCGACAGCGCCCCGTCAACAACCCAGCCAAGAATGATCGCCGAAGCAACCTCGACCACGCCACCGAGGACCGAGAATGCGGCCGCCAGCATCAGCGGCGGCCAGGCACCGCGAATAGCCCAGAGGCAAAAGCGCATCAAGGTACGCGGCGGCGGGCCGTCAGCTTCGGCGAAGGGGTTGATCCATTCGGTCGGTTTCATTCTGCTGCCTCAGTGCTCTCGTCGACGGATTGCGTATCCGGGTCAAGGAAGCCGCCGCTCTGGCGGGCCCAGAACCCAGCATATAGGCCGTCCATCTCCAAAAGCTTGTCATGGGTGCCATCTTCGACGATCCGGCCCTGATCCATGACCAGAATGCGGTCCATTTGCGCGATGGTCGAGAGCCGGTGAGCAATCGCGATCACCGTCTTGCCCGCCATCAATCCATAGAGCGTGTCCTGGATCGCGGCTTCCACCTCGGAGTCCAATGCGCTCGTCGCTTCATCCAGCACCAGGATCGGTGCGTTCTTCAAAATAACCCGCGCCAGCGTGATCCGCTGCCGCTGGCCACCGGACAGCTTCACGCCGCGCTCGCCAACATGCGCATCATAGCCACGCCTCCCCTCCGAATCCTCAAGATCGAGAATGAAGTCATGGGCTTGCGCCCGCTTCGCGGCCTCCATGATCTGTGCGTCACTGGCACTCGGACGCCCAAACAGAAGGTTGTCGCGAACGGAGCGGTGCAGAAGCGCGCTATCCTGCTGAACCATGCCAATCTGCTGACGCAGGCTGTCCTGCGTGACATGCGCGATGTCCTGTCCGTCGATGCGGATCTGCCCCCGCTCAACATCATAAAACCGCAATAGCAGCTTTACGAGGGTCGATTTTCCCGCGCCGGAGCGCCCGACCAGACCGATCTTTTCACCCGGCTTGATCGTCAGCGACACCTGATCCAGCCCACCGCTGTCACGGCCGTAGTGATGCGAGACACCATCAATTTCGATCCGCCCGTCCATCAACTGCAAAGGTTGCGCCCCCGGCGCATCGACAAGCGTGATCGGCTGGGCAATCGTTTCCATCCCCTCCCGCACCACGCCAAGCTCGCGGAACAGGCTCGTCGTCGCCCACATGATCCAGCCGGTCATCGCGTTGAGCCGCAGAACAAGGGCAGAAGCCGCCGCGACCACACCGGCAGACGCGCTGCCCTGCACCCAAAGCGCGATCCCCCACCCTACGACACCCACGATCAACAGGCCGTTCAGAAGGACGAGAGACACATCCATGATGGTATAGAGCCGCATTTCGCGCTGAAACGTGCGGCGCGCGTGCTCTATAGCCTCTTTGGCATAACCCATTTCCTGTGCGTGATGTGCGAACATCTTGATGGCGTGAATGTTGGTATAGGCATCCACGACCCGGCCGGTGATCTGGCTGCGTGCGTCACTCGACGCCTGCGAGGCAGGCCCCACGCGCAACACCGTCCACCGGATCAAAAGCCCGTACAACACGACCCATATCAACAAAGGAAGCATCAGCCGCAGGTCCGCATCGCCAAGCAGCACCACGGCGCCCACCACATAGGCGATGGAGAAGGTGATCGCGTCAAAGACCTGAAACGTGACCTCACCCACGGCGGGCGGGGTCTGCATGATGCGATTGGCAATGCGCCCGGCAAAATCGTTCTCGAACCAGCCGACGGACTGCCGCATCACATGGCCATGAGCGCGAAACCGGATCAACGTGCCGATGTTGGGCATCATGGCATTGTTCAGCAGCGCCACGTCGATGACCTGAATGATCGGGCGCAGCAACAATATGAACACCGCCAGCGCGATCAGCGCCGTGCCGTGTTCATCCAAAACGCGGGAAGGATCCCCGGACAGAATATCGACAACCCAACCCATCGCCCAGATGAGGCCGATCTCGATGCTCGCAACAATGATAGAGAAAACAGTGGCCCAGACGAACACGCCCCGGAAACTGCGGGTGTACTGCCAGATGAACGGCAGTACGCGTCGCGGCGGCGTGTCGTTCAACGGGTATTCGGCATAAGGATCAACGAGGTTTTCAAAAAAGCGGAACATATCGGAGGCCTTCGGCAAACAGGCTTGGGGTCATCTTGATGAAATGGCGGGGCTTGATCGGGCCGCGCAGGTGCAGGGCGACTCAGGCTAGGCCGGTTCGATTCCTGTCACACATCATCAAGCGTCCTCCGATTGGCTGTAAAAGATCTAGCGCACTCTGCGCCGCCTGTCACCCCAAGTTGAGCGACTCAAGCAACGCGCCTTTGCCCAGTGTAAACCCGGAAGCGATCCATCGTTCTTCAAGCGCGTGCAGCGCCTTGCCCAGCGCCGGGCCTTGCATGGCGGGCATCAGGTCGCTGGCCGATACCGGAAAAACGGCTTCGGCACCAACAGCGATTGCCGCGGCCGTGTCCGGAGCCAGGGGCATCTCAAGGCTGGCAGCGCGAAGGGCCGCCACGTCGAGGGCCACCGAACGACCCTCCCGCCATGCGATCTCCGGAAGGCCCTGGAGCCCCGAAACCAGTCTGTGATACAGCCCCAAACGCTTCTGCTCTGCTTTGGACAGCCGAAGCGCAACCCCGTCGAAAAAACCGCAAGCGGCCATTCGGCGCAGCGAGTCGGGCGCAAGGCCCAGAATGTCCTCCTGCAGAAGAAGCGGGCCAAGCGCGCGCGGTGTCGCACCCGGCATCACCCGGCCCAACACACCTGTTTGCGCCATGACGGAAACCGCCATGACCGGGTCCGGCGCGGCGAACAGCTTGCAAAGTTCACTGCCCACACGCTCACGGGAAAGGCGCTCCAACCCGTCCAGAGCACCCGCAATCGCTGCGAGTGTTTCTGCGTCGAAAGCGGCCTCTGGCGCGCCGTACCATGCGGAAAACCGAAAATACCGCAGGATACGAAGGTAGTCCTCACGAATCCGCGTTCCGGCGTCTTCAATAAAGCGGAATCGCCTGGCATTCAGATCATCAAGGCCGCCCAAGGGATCAAAAACCTGCCCATGCCGGTCCGCGTAGAGTGCATTCATCGTAAAATCGCGGCGCAGGGCGTCTTCGGCCAAGGTTTCGGCAAAGCGCACTGTCGCTCGGCGGCCGTCAGTCTCCACATCGGCGCGATAGGTCGTCACCTCGTAGGGCTCGCCGTTGGCGACCACGGTGATCGTGCCATGCTCTATCCCGGTTGGCACGGCCTTCAGACCGGCCTGTTCAGCAAGATCAGAGACTGTTTCCGGCCGCGCGGACGTCGAGATATCCACGTCCGAGACCGGCACACCGAGAAGAGCGTTGCGCACACAGCCGCCGACGGCATAGGCTTCGAACCCCGCATCTTCGAGCAGGCGCATCACGGTTTGGGTTCCGCTGGCCTCCAGCCATGCACCGCCAACCCGGGTCATGCCGACACGCGATCCGCCAGAACCCGCAACATCCGGGCCGTCGCACCCCAGACGTAATATGGACCGAAGGGCGCCGTGAAATAGTGCCTGCGCTGACCACGCCACCGGCGCCCCTGAACAGTGTAACGCTCGGGATCCATGACGTGACTGAACGGGACGGTAAAGACCTCCTCCACCTCACCGAGCTCCGGAACAGGGGAGAAGGGCTCCGTTATCAAGCCGACAACCGGTGTGACCAGAAAGCCCGTGACCGTTTCGTGGCAGGGCAACGTGCCAAGAACCTCAACGCTGGACGGGGCAAGTCCGACCTCCTCCCGCGCTTCTCGCAAGGCGGCGGCCATCACGTCCGCATCGCCCTCGTCCTGCTTTCCACCCGGAAAAGCGATTTGGCCCGGATGATGCTTGAGCCGCGAGGACCGCTTGGTAAGCACCAGATCGAGCCCCGAAGGACCCGGCTGAAACGCGCAAAGCACGCCAGCGGGACGCAGGGTGCGCCCCTCTGGAAGACGTACGTCAGGATTCAGATCGAAATCCGAAGTCGCCGCGCCATCCGATGCCACGGCACGACGCAGGGCGGCAACCTGGTCAGCCGTCACCATTGTCCGCCTCGAACCCGACGTCAGCCGGATCAAGCTCGTAATGCGCACCACAAAACTGGCAATCCGCCGTAACCAGCCCCTCGTCGGTCGTCATCGTCTTGATGTCCTTCGCCGAATAGATCGAAAGGCTTTGCCGCACGCGGTCTTCCGAACAGGTACAGCCAAAGCGAATCGGCTGAGCATCGTAAACGCGCGGCTGCTCCTCGTGAAAAAGACGCATCAGAAGCTCGGTCGGCGACACGCTGGGGCCGATCAATTCAAGCTCATCCACGGTGCCGAGGTGCATGTTAACCCGGTTCCAGTTCTCCTCCACATCCTCGCTCACCAGATCATTGGCATGCAGAAGCCCGCCATCACCGGACCCGCCGCCGGTCGCAAAAGGAGAGGCCTTTGGCATATGCTGCAGCATCATCCCGCCAGCGCGCCAATGTTCCGGCACGCCCGGCTCCGTCGAGCGGCCATAGGACAGGGCGAAGGTGGTCGGCAATTGTTCGGATTGTGCGAAGTAGGCCGCCGCACAATCGGCAAGGGACTTGCCAGCAATCGGCGTAATGCCTTGGTAGGGCTGCATATCCTGCCCTTGGTCGATGAGGATGGCAAAGTAGCCCGATCCGAGCTGTTGGAATGGTGGCGCATCGGTGATGCGATCGGCATCAAAGCTGGCGTAAGCGCGGATACGGGCCGGCTGTCCCTGCTCATCGGGACCATAATAATCCGTAGCGATCATGCGCACAGGGCCGTTGGTCTGTACCTGAAGCGACAACTTCCAGCGCAGTTTGATCGTTTGTCCAATCAGCGCCGTCAACAACGCCATCTCCGCCACCAGCGCTTCAACCGGCGCGGGGTAGTCGTGCTGTTTCAGCACACCGCTAAGCACGCCATCGAGGCGCGCGACGCGTCCGCGCATGTCGGAGTGGTCAAGCTGGAAGGGTAGGACGGTGTCGTCCCAGGCGATTTTCGAGCCAATGGTCATGGGGTTTCCTTATCTGCCGGGCGCTGGCATACCGCAGCCATATAGGGCCGATCAAGGCAAGCGCAAAGGGGCGATGGCATGATCAGACGATATGGGCAACCTCCCGAAGCCGGTCGGCGGTATATCCTCCGCCCCGGCGTCTATGCCATTCTGCCACGATATGGCCAGCTTTTGCTGACTCATCAATCCCGGCCACATCCCGAATTGCAACTTCCCGGCGGCGGCATCGATCCGGGCGAGCATCCCATCGCCGCATTGCACCGCGAAGTCTTCGAAGAGACCGGCTGGCATATTGGCAACCCACGTCGGCTAGGCGCGTTCCGACGTTTTACCTTCATGCCGGAGTACGACATCTGGGCAGAAAAGCTGTGCATTATCTACCGCGCCCTCCCCGTGAGACCGCACGCCGACCCAATTGAACCCGATCACAGGGTTCAGTGGGCGACCCCCGAGGAGGCCGCACAATGGCTCGGCAATCCGGGCGACCGGGCATTTGTCGCGCGATATTGTCGTCAGTAGCCGATCATGTTTCGTGTACCGCATCGAATTCAAGCAGCGCGGCAGAAACATCGTCACCCAGAAAGTCTGCATTCTTCATATCGGCAGTGAGCCGCCAGAACATATCCTGCAGCAGTTCCGGCCCTTCACCGCCGTTTTGCACACTGAGTCCAAAAATCCGGGCAAGCCCCTCCTCGCCCAGCATTGACCCGTCCTTCATGACCGCCTCAGTGAAGCCGTCGGAATACAGCAACAGGCGATCGCCACTGCTCATGGTGAAATTGACCTGCTCGTAGGTGACCTCATCCACCAGACCGATCGGCAAACCACCATTGCCAAGAAACTCGACAGTCCCATCCGCGCGAAGCAGGATCGGCGGCGGATGGCCCGCCTGGATCAAGCGCATCTTGCCAGACTTCAAGTCCGCCGCGACATAGGCCATCGTCAGATATTCCTCGACGCCGGGATCGGCCGAGAGACGCTCATTCAACAGCCGACCCGTCTCCGTCGGGTTCCGCATCGCGTAGTAATTATCAAATCGCTTATCGAGCGCGATGTTCTGATCGGGGAACGTGCTGGACATATATCCCGCAACCCGCGCGGTAACCATCGCCGAGGTGATACCGTGTCCGGAAACATCAATACTGTATAGCCCCATGCGGTCGAATCCCGGCGTGAACATCCCGACAAGGTCGCCGCCAACATGTCCGCATGGCTGCAACAGGAGGCTGACACGCGAGGTCCCGAACAGACGGACGCGTTCGGGGACCAGGGCCTGCTGAATCTTGCGAGCCTGCTTGAGGTCGTTGTCGATGGCCTCATGGATTGTCTTGAGTTCGGAAAAGGCTTCGGAAATCTGACGGTTTTTTTCCGACAATTGCCGCTCCATCGAGACAACCCGCGCACCGGCGTTGATGCGGGCGCGCAACTCGTGGGAATTCACCGGTTTCGTCAGAAAATCATCCGCCCCCGCATCGAGACCTTGGGCGACTTCGCCTTTCTCGCTCTTGGACGTCAGAAGAATGAAGTAGCCATACGTCTCCGCGCGCATCTCACGGAAGCGTCGGCAGAATTCCAGGCCGTCCATTCCCGGCATCATCCAGTCGGAAAGTACCAGATCCGGCGGCGTTCTGGCGCAGATTTCCAGCGCTTCCGGGCCCGACTCTGCCTGAAAAACCTCGAAGCCCCAACGGAGAAGCATTGCGCTCACGATTTTCAGCTGCAGACGGCTATCATCAACCAATAGAACGCGCCGGACGGCGTCCGGCTCAATCAGGAATTCATCGGTTGCGCTGGCCTGCACGTCTACTCCCTGCCCTTGGGGCGGCACTCGAACTGGACGGTTTGTAGAGCCGGCCAAGTTAACAGTCGGTGAAACCTAAAATGCAAAACAGCCGAACATTGACGGAAACCGTCCGTTCACTTTTGGCTCCTAGGGTCGGCAGCAATAGTGGAGACATGATCATGATCGATTGGGCACGTGTCGCCGAGTTGCGCGACGAAATCGGACCGGAGGACTTTGCCGAAGTTCTTGAGCTGTTCCTGAGCGAAGTGGAAAACGCCATCGTCCTCCTTGAAAGCGCGGCAGGAAATCCAATCGTCACCGAAGAGCAGATGCACTTTCTCAAGGGCGCCGCGCTGAACCTCGGATTCTCGGATCTTGCGGATGTCTGCCAGCGAGGCGAAAAGGCCGCCGCAACCGGGGATGCGCATGCGGTGCCATTTGGCGCGGTCCGCACCATCTTCGAAAACAGCCGTGCCGCATTTCTTCAGGATTTTCCACAACGTTTCGCGGCCTGAAGCTCCTCAAGTCAAAGCCTTTTGTGCAATTCTGCCAGTGTTTCCGGAGGATCATCACGGAACGCGTCCCGCCTTAGGCGCCGCATTCCGGAGACCCATCGATCCATGTCCTCGGCCCGGCGGCGGAAGAACTGAGCCGCCTCATCATGCGGAAGGATCAAGAAGCGCTCCTCCCGCAGACCCCTGATCAATGCGTCAGCGACGTCCTGCGGACCAAGCACCCGGTCATTCGCCCGATCACCCGGGACAGCCCCCTCCGCATAACCGAGCAATGGCGTGGCAACGTAAAGCGGGCAAACAACACTGGCGCGAATGCCTTGATCTCCATGCTCGATGGCCAACGATTGCGCCAGACTGACTGCCGCATGCTTCGTCGCCGAATAGGGGGCATCGCCAATCTGGCTCAATAATCCGGCCGCCGAAGCGACATTGACCAGCCAGCCTTCGCCCCGCGCAATCATCGCGGGCAGCAACAGACGGCAGGCCCGCAGATGCGCCATCACATGCACATCCCAGCTATCCTGCCATTGCTCATCCGTCGCGCTGGCTGGCCCCTCGACAGCGCCGCGGGCGAACCCGGCATTCGAGCACAGAAGATCAATCTCGCCGAGCGCGGCCTGAGCGGTCGCCACCAGCCGCTCAAGATCCTCGAGCCTGCGGACGTCGCAGGCCACGGCCAGGCCACCACAGGACTGCGCTGTGCTTTCTGCCGCGTCAAAATTCATGTCACTGACGCAGACCCGCATCCCTTCTGACGAAAGCGCAATCGCAATCGCGCGGCCGATGCCCTGGCCGGCCCCTGTAACGATCGCCGTGCGTCCCGCGAACCTCATATTATGAAATTCGACAGAACTTCATCGTCGGTGATGTCGTTGTAGACATACCCTCCGGCGTCAAGCTTCTCATAGAGACGGGCAAAATTGCCCGAATCGCGGGTTTCGATGCCGATCAGTACGGAGCCGAAGTTCCGCGCCGATTTCTTGAGGTATTCGAACCGGGCAATGTCATCCTCCGGGCCAAGCATATCGAGAAATCCGCGAAGCGCACCGGGGCGCTGCGGCAAACGCAGGATGAAATACTTCTTCAACCCCGCATAAGTCTGCGCCCGCTCCTTGACCTCGGGGAGCCGTTCGAAATCAAAATTGCCGCCCGACGTGACGCAGACAACCCGCCGGCCCCGGATCATCTGACCCATATCCTTGAGCGCATCCACCGCAAGCGCGCCGGCTGGCTCCAGCACGATCCCTTCGACATTCAACATATCAAGCATCGTTGTACACAGGCGGTCCTCCGCGATCTGCAGCGTGCTGGCCAGCCCGACGCCCTTGAGACGGTCGAAAGTCACATCCCCGATGCGTGCCACCGCAGCGCCATCGGCAAAGGTATTTACCTTGTTCAGCGTGACGGGACGGCCCGCTTCCAGCGCCGCCCGCAAACAGGCCCCGCCCTTTGGTTCAACAAAGGTATACTGCGGCGAACTACCGAAATAGCTCAGAAGACCGGACCCAAGACCGCCGCCGCCGACCGGAATCACGAGCATATCGGGCACAGCGCCAAGCTGCTCTTCGATCTCGACGCCAACGCTGGCCTGACCTTCGATCACGTCGGCATCGTCGAAAGGCGACAGGAAGTAACCGTCTTCGCGCTCGGCAAACGCCTTGGCCGCTGTCAGGCATTCGTCGAAGTAATCGCCGATGAGCTTGATCTCGACACTGTCTCCGCCGAACATGGCGGTTTTCTGGATCTTCTGCTGCGGCGTCGTGACCGGCATGAAAATCACGCCGCGCACGCCGAAATGTCTGCACATGAAGGCAACGCCCTGCGCATGGTTGCCCGCGCTGGCACAAACGACAAGACCCAGGTCATCGCGTTTGCGCATTGCATTGAACGCACCCCGGAGCTTGTAGCTGCGCACCGGACTGAGATCTTCGCGCTTGAGCCATATGTCAGCGCCGTACATCTCCGAAAGGTGGGCATTGCGCAGAAGGGGCGTTTCCGGGAACACCTCCCGCATGGCTTGGGTGGCCGCGCGGGCCTTGTCTTGAAAATCACTCATGGACCAGTGGTGACAAAGCGCAGGCCATCACGCAAGTCAGTCTATGCTCCGTCCCTGCACATAATGCCCGTAGAGTGTGGTCAGGATCGACACGCCGATCATGGTGGCGAACCAACCGGTGACCAGATTGTAGACCAAGGTGATCGGTGAATACAGGTTCCCACTCACCAGGGATGGCACCTGCAGGATAAAGGTGCCTGCCATCATCAGCACCGCCAGAACAACAATCGCACCGTCCTTGTCCCGGGTGGCACTCCAGCACTCGGCAACCGAGAGTTTTTCACCAACAGCGCCTGCGGGCAGCATCACACCGAGGCGGAAAAAGAAATATGAACCAGCGAGCACGAGCCCAGGCATGATAAAGGCCTGCAATGCCGGAAGGACCACCACGACCACCATGGTCACCGCGAGAACCAGGAAAATCAGCAAACCAAGCATGATGGACCGCCCAAGATACCCAAGGATCTTGTCGCCATGCCACCGGGGCAGCCATCCGGCAGGCATCTCTTCGACTAGGACATAACGATGCCAGGCCACGGCGATCCAGAGGCTCGACACGATGGTTCCAAGGCCCAGGAGCAACAGCGGCAGATCGAAGACAGGGTCCGACGGAGCAAAGACGCTGGGTTCCGCAGCTTCCGGCGCCGCCATGAAAGCCATCACATGATAGGCCGCCTGCAGAAGGTACAAGACCAGCGACACGCGCAACGCCATCTCCAGATTGCTCAGGACCAGCCGCACGGAATGGGTGAAAATCGTCCAGCCTTTCATCACGGGCCCTCCCCTTTTGGCTATGGGCTAGCATGTCCGGGCCTGCCGTCAACGGCTATCCTTGCCGACGCCCGCAAAACACAGTAAGTCGCCCGTCAATCACAGACAGAGGAATTCCAGCATGTCCGCGCCCAAGAAAGTCGTCCTGGCCTATTCCGGCGGCCTCGACACGTCTATCATCCTGAAATGGCTGCAAACCGAGTATGGCTGCGAAGTGGTCACCTTTACCGCTGATCTCGGACAGGGTGAAGAGCTCGAACCCGCCCGCGCCAAGGCTGAAATGCTGGGGATCAAACCAGAGAACATCTATATCGAAGATGTCCGCGAAGAGTTCGTGAGGGACTTTGTTTTCCCGATGTTCCGCGCCAATGCGGTGTACGAGGGTCTCTACCTGCTCGGGACGTCCATTGCCCGCCCCCTGATCTCCAAGCGCCTTGTCGAGATTGCGCACGAAACCGGCGCAGACGCCATCGCGCACGGCGCAACCGGCAAGGGCAACGATCAGGTGCGCTTTGAGCTGTCCTCTGCTGCGCTCGACCCGGATATCAAATGCATCGCGCCATGGCGTGAATGGTCACTGTCGTCGCGGACGTCGCTTCTTGAGTTCGCCGAGCAGCACCAGATCCCGATCGCCAAGGACAAGCGCGGCGAGGCTCCGTTCAGCGTCGACGCAAACCTGCTGCACACCTCTTCAGAGGGCAAGGTTCTGGAAGACCCGGCGCAGGACGCGCCCGATTATGTCTATCAGCGCACCGTTCACCCGGAGGATGCACCAGACGAGCCGGAAATCATCGAAGTCACCTTCGATACGGGTGACGCGGTGGCGATCAACGGTGTGCCGATGAGCCCCGCAACGATCCTGACCGAATTGAATGAATATGGCCGCAAGCACGGCGTCGGTCGTCTCGATTTCGTCGAGAACCGCTTTGTCGGGATGAAATCCCGCGGCATCTATGAGACGCCGGGCGGTACGATCCTTCTCGAAGCGCACCGCGGCATCGAGCAGATCACGCTCGACAGCGGCGCGGGTCATCTGAAGGACTCGATCATGCCGCGCTATGCGGAACTGATCTACAACGGTTTCTGGTTCTCGCCGGAGCGCGAGATGCTGCAGGCCCTGATCGACAAAAGCCAGGAACACGTGACCGGCACCGTTCGTCTCAAGCTCTACAAAGGCTCGGTGCGCACCGTCGCGCGCTGGTCAGAGCACTCGCTCTATTCCGAAGCGCATGTGACGTTCGAAGACGACGCGGGCGCTTACGATCAGAAAGACGCAGCGGGCTTCATCACCCTGAACGCCCTGCGCCTGCGCCTCTTGGCTGCACGGAACCGCCGGCTTAAATAATGGCGCTTGGTCGTGTCTATCGGGCCCGTCTGGAAACAGGCGGGCCGTTGGTCTTTTGACGGCGCGGCATGCGCCGCAACGTCACTGTTGTCCGCTTTGCTCAGCTACCGGTAGCTGAGGCAAATACGCAAAGGACACCCCATGCCGCTCATCGACATTGCCGCGAAAATGCAACGCGGGCTCGACAAACATCCGTTGGAACAGTCGATCAAATTCGATTGCATGGAGGATGGCGCCATCACATTGGCGGACGGCACCGCGCATCTGGCTGACATGCCAGCCGACTGCACGATCCGGATCTCTCAGAAGAACCTCGAAAAGCTGATCGCAGGAAAACTCAACCCGATGACTGCCTTTGCCATGGGCAAGATCAAGGTGTCAGGCGATATGAGCCTTGCTTTGAAACTAAGCCAACTTCTGAGCTGAAACAGTCGCTAACCCGCCTTGATACGGGCGCTGGACGAAACGGAGGCGGGGAGTGGTCGCCTCCGTTTTGCATGGGGGCGCATCGCGCCCTCATGTAGCCGGGGCCATCACTCGGCGGTGACGACGGTCATGACCAATTCGCCATCCGGCTTGATCGGGCCATCTTCTTTCGCACCGAGGGTGTATTCGAAGACGCCGGTCGCCATCCCGCCATCTTCACCGTGCACCATCAGCATCAGCATGTCACCGGAGGCGACGTCTTCCTGAAGAATGGCGGACACGTCCATGTTTTCACCCATTTTGAGCGGCGCATAGCCAACCACCGGGCCGGGTTTCATGTCGCTGCCGGTACGGTGCACGACGAGCCATCCGTTGGCCGGGGCGATGACCTTGGAGGCGCTCACGGTGCCGCCGGACACATCCTGGTCCATGGCCTCGACGCCCGGCGCCATGCTGTGGCTGGCTGCCATGGCGTAGGTCGAGGTGAGCGCGATAAGGGTACTGGCGAAAATCATCTTCATGGGTCTCTCCGTTTTTTGAAAGGCGCGAATTCGGTCGCGCTTGGTCCAAGTCACGGAAGACGTCGTGAAAGAGTTTCAGACGATGGTCAGTTTTTTGCGTGGGCGACCATGAAGTCATAATATTGCATGGCCTCATCGGCGAGCGCCCCGGCCCGGCCGTCCAGATTTGGAAGTGGCCCCTCCGCCCCGGCAAAGCCCGTACTGCCATGTACTGACTTATACCAATGTGGCGCCCAGGCCCCGTCATAGGGCTTGGGCCCGGCAGACCAGGTCAGCACGGCCGGATCCCAATCAAGCCCGACGGTTTCGCACAGCTGGCGCAAGGCGCGTTCCGGGTTCTTCCGGATATCCGCGCTGTCGATCACAACCGGTGTCTGACCCAGGGCACGGCAGTGCTCGAACAACTCCGCTTGCTTTTCAAAACCGATGTCATCGGCTCCGGCTTGCGGATAACCCTTCGTAAAGCTGGCAACCACGCGTGCAGGGTGTCGCAAAAGGAAGACATTCACGCAATCCGCCATGAAGTCGCGCGGGATGCCATCAATCATGTGCTGGCACATATGCTTGTGATAGGCATGCGGTTTGCCGTTCGGGATCGGACCGATCAGGCTCTGTTCCACCTCAAATGGCCCCTCGGGGCGACTTTCTCTGATCTCTATGGCCATAGGATGATTCAGACCGGTAAGCCGCAGATACGGCCCGTAGAATGGCTCATCCACGGCGTGGAAATCGGCGCGATTGCCAAATGCATACATCATCGCCGTCGACAGGTTGCGCGGCCCGGACCACATGGCCAGCCTCATCGTGTCACCAATTCCTTGTAAAGCGCCCGGAGCCGCTTCGTCACCGGCCCCATCTGACCGTCACCAATCTTCCTGCCATCTATTTCGCCCACCGGAGTTTGCGCCCCGAAGGTTCCGGTCAGGAAGGCTTCGTCGGCTCCATAGGTGTCCACCAGAGAGTAATTCCGCTCAAACACCGGAATGTCATTGGCGCGGCACAGGTCGATTACCTTCTGCCGGGTGATTCCGTTCATGCAGTAATCCCCCGTCGAGGTCCAAACGGCGCCTTTGCGCACGATGAAAAAGTTGCACGCATTCGTGGTGTTCACAAAACCATGCACATCGAGCATCAGACCCTCGTCAGCCCCTGCCTTCTCTGCCGCGATGCAGGCAAGGATACAATTCAGCTTGGAGTGTGAATTGAGCTTGGGGTCCTGCGTCATCGGAAGTCCGCGAATGTGCGGCACGGTGGCGAGCCGGATCGGACGCGGGATCGACGGCTTGGAATGCTCCATGATGATGACAATGGTCGGCCCCTGTTGCGACAGGCCGGGATGTTGAAATGGGCGCGACTTCACTCCGCGCGTCACCATCAAACGTGCGTGGGCGTCGTTCGTCATGCCGTTGGCGTCTTGCGTCTCTGATATTGCGGAAATCACCGCGTCGCGGGTCATCCCGATGTCGAGATCAATGGCCTTGGCCGCCTCGAACAACCGGTCCATATGCTCATCCAGGAAACTCCAGCGTCCATCATAGAGCCGCAGCCCCTCCCAGACACCGTCTCCAAGCATGAAGCCGGAGTCAAAGACACTGACCGTCGCCTCGGCTCGGGGTTTCAGTTGGCCGTTCAGCCAGATCAGCACGCTGTCATTGCGCGCATCTTCTTCGGCCTGATGGGTTGTCACATGCTCTGTCATGGGCGGCACGCTAGGCAGGAAATGGGTCTCACGCAAGCTCACCTTCCGGTGAGACCGCGTGGAAAGGATTGCCAGTTTGCGGCGCAGCGGTCAGCCTCGGCCAAAAGAGGAGATAAATCGTGACCCGTTTTGCCAAAATGCTCGCTTTCATCGTGCTGTCCTGTGCCCCCATAAAGGCGCTCGCGGCTGATATCATCGTGGCCGGTGGCTGCTTCTGGTGTGTGGAGGCCGATTTCGAAAAAGTCCGAGGGGTGCAGGATGTCATCTCCGGCTATACTGGCGGCACGTCGGCCAATCCGACGTACAAACAGGTCACCAAGGGAGGAACGGGGCACTATGAGGCGGTGAAAATCCACTATGATCCCGGTCAGACAACCCCCCGTGCGCTCTATGATCTGTTCTTCCGTTCTGTTGATCCAACGGATGCCGGAGGTCAGTTCTGTGATCGCGGCGAGAGCTATCGGACAGCTATTTTCGTCTCTAACGCCGCGCAAAAGCAGGCAGCAGAGGCCGCAATGGCCGCCGCAGAAGCCGAGCTTGGGCGCAAGATCGTTACCCCGATCCTGAACGCCAAACCGTTCTACAAGGCCGAAGACTATCATCAGGACTACTACAAGGGCAGTAACCTTGTGCTCACGCGGTTCGGGCCCCTGAGCCAAAGCAAGGCATACAAGCGCTACCGCGACGCTTGCGGACGGGACCAGCGGGTGAAAGCACTTTGGGGGAGCAACGCGCCGTTCGTGAACTAGAACGATGCGTCCTGCACGTCCTTCAGGTCCGGGATCACATCCGCCGCTCCATGACGCGTGACCATGAGCGCCCCCGCCTTTGAAGCAAGACGAATGGCTTGCTCCATTGGCATCCCACGATCAAGGCCGGCGATCAGATAACCGGTAAAGGTATCTCCCGCGCCCGTTGTATCCACCGGTTCAACCTTGAACGAAGGATAGTCCTTGGCAACATCGTGTTGCGTATCGTACCAGCGGCAGCCCTTGGAACCCAGTGTCACGACAATGTCGGCGACGGGCATTTCCGAAACAGGCCTGCCGGTCGCCTCCGCGAGCTGGGCCGCTTCCACTTCGTTCAGGACAAGCAGATCGAGCGCCGGAAGCACGGCCTGGACAGCGGCGGCATCAAAGGGCGCGGCGGCGTAGGCAACGCGCAATCCCTTCGACTGCGCCAACCGCACGCCTTCGGCCTGAAGGGTCGTCTCGTTTTGTGTCAAAAAGAAATCGCCTGCCTGCGCCTCGGCCAGAGCATTGATCAGGGACGCATTCGACAAGGCGGTGTTGGCGCCCGGGTGGATAATGATCGAATTCTCGCCTGCATCATCCACGGCGATAATCGCGTGGCCCGTGGCTTCGTTCGAGACTGCGATTTGCCGGGTATCAACGCCATATTCGGTCAACCGCTCCACAGCCCAGGCGCCATCAGCGCCAACAGCCCCGATATGAACACACCGCGCGCCCGCGCGGGCGGCGGCAACGGACATGTTCGCACCTTTGCCACCAAGGCCCCGCGTGAAGCCGCGCGCCGCCAGCGTCTCACCCGCCTGCGGCAGATGCGGAACGCGGTAGACGAGATCCGCATTGATCGATCCCAGGTTGAAAATCGTCACTATCTCGCCCCTTTTTTGCGTTTTTGCGCGCGCTCAGCCGACCTTGCACGCCGCCAGAATAGCCATGTTCAGGATGTCGTTGGCGGTGGAGTTGGTGGAGCAAATCTGGATTGATTTGTCGACCCCCGCAAGGATCGGGCCGATCACAGTTGCGCCCGCCATCTCCTGCATCAGCTTGACCGAGATTGAAGCCGAGTGCCGCGCCGGAACGACAAGGATGTTCGCCGGACCAGTCAGGCGCTGAAACGGATAGGCTTCTTGGGCCTTCAGGTTCAGAGCCACATCCACGGTCATCTCGCCTTCGTATTCGAAGCTGACGCCGCGCTGGTCCAGGACCTTGGGTGCGATGTGCATTTTCTCGGCGCGCTCCGAAACCGGGTAACCGAAGGTCGAGAACGAGACGAAGGCCACGCGCGGCTCGAGTCCGAGATGCTTGGCCACATCAGCCGCGCGCTCCGCGATATCAGCCAGATCATTTTCATCCGGCCATTCATGCACCAGCGTGTCGGCGATCAGGACGATGCGCCCCTTGTGCAACAGGGCGGTGACACCGGCGGCGCCATCACCCGCCTCGGCGTCGAACACGTGGTTGAGGAGCTGCATGACATGCGCCGATTTTCGCGTCGCGCCGGTGATCAACCCGTCACCATGACCGTGGGCCAGCATAAGGGCCGCGAAGACGTGGCGGTCGCGGGCAGCAAGACGATGGATGTCCTGCCGATCCATGCCCTTGCGCTGCAACCGCTCGTACATGAAATCCTTATAGGTCTGAAGATGGCGGGAATTGGCGGCGTTCACTACCTCCAGTTCGCGCACGGCATCGCCAAGGCCCGCGGCCTCCAGCTTTTCCTTAACGTCGCCCTCGCGACCAACAACCAGGGCCTTTCCAAGGCCAGAGCGCTGATACATCACAGCGGCGCGCAGAACGCGCGGGTCATCGCCTTCGGCAAAGATCATGCGGGCCTGCGCCGCGCGAGCGCGGGCGTTAATGCCGCGCAGAATGCTGGCCGTCGGGTCCATACGAACCTTCAGGGTCTCCTCATAGGCGTCCATATCGACGATCGGACGCCGCGCGGCACCCGTTGCCATGCCGGCCTTGGCCACGGCGGGCGGAATACGGTGGATCAGGCGCGGATCAAAGGGCGTCGGGATGATATAATCACGGCCAAAGGTCAGCGCCTTACCGTATGCCAGAGCCACCTCATCCGGCACATCTTCGCGCGCCAGTTCGGCCAGAGCCTGCGCACAGGCAATTTTCATCTCGTCATTGATGGCGCGCGCATGCACGTCGAGAGCGCCACGGAACAGATAGGGAAAGCCCAGAACGTTGTTCACCTGGTTCGGATAATCCGACCGTCCGGTGGCGACGATGGCGTCGGGGCGCACGTCGTGCGCTTCCTCCGGCGTAATCTCCGGGTCGGGGTTCGCCATGGCGAAGATCACCGGGTTGTCCGCCATGCTGGCAACCATGTCCTGCGTCACCGCCCCCTTGGCCGACACGCCAAGGAACACATCCGCGCCCTTCATCGCATCTTCAAGCGAGCGCGCTTCGGTCTGGGCAGCGTGCGCCGACTTCCATTGATTCATACCCTCGGTGCGGCCCTGATAGATCACGCCCTTCGTATCGCACATGATGCAATTGTCGTGCTGGGCGCCCATCCGCTTGATAAGCTCAAGACACGCGATCCCGGCCGCTCCCGCGCCGTTCAGCACGATCTTGCAGTCTTCGATCTTCTTTCCAGACAGATGCAGCGCATTGATCAGGCCCGCGGCACAGATCACGGCGGTGCCGTGCTGATCGTCATGGAAGACGGGAATGTCCATCTCCTCCTTCAGACGCTGTTCGATAATGAAGCACTCAGGCGCCTTGATGTCTTCGAGATTGATACCGCCGAAGGTTGGTCCCATCAGGCGGACCGCCTTGCAAAACTCATCCGGGTCTTCGGTGTCGAGTTCGATGTCGATAGAGTTCACATCGGCAAAGCGTTTGAAGAGCACGGACTTGCCCTCCATCACCGGCTTGGAACCCAGCGCTCCGAGATTCCCAAGGCCGAGAACCGCCGTGCCGTTGGAAATTACCGCAACCAGATTGCCCTTGTTGGTATAGTCGTAGGCGAGTTCGGGATTTGCGGCGATGTCTTCACAAGGCACCGCAACGCCCGGCGAATAGGCCAGCGACAGATCCCGCTGTGTCGTCATTGGGACGGTGGCCTGCACCTCCCATTTGCCCGGTGTCGGTTCGAGATGGAAGGCAAGCGCCTCTTCGCGGGTAAACTTGGGTTTCGACATGCTTCCTCCCGGACGTCCTGAATATCGGGTTTTCCCCGCTGATCGTGGGCCTTAATGTCACGCGAAACCCTCGGGGGGAAGACACGTGAGCGCTAACAAAACAACAGTCACGCCGATGATGGCGCAATACCTGGAGATCAAGGCCCAGTACCCGGATGCCTTGCTGTTCTACCGGATGGGCGATTTCTACGAGATGTTTTTCGACGACGCAGTCGCCGCAGCCGAAGCGCTGGACATTGCGTTGACGAAGCGCGGCAAACACGACGGAGATGACATCCCCATGTGCGGGGTGCCGGTTCATGCCGCCGAAAACTATCTTCTGACCCTGATCCGTAAGGGATTCCGCGTCGCGGTGGGCGAACAGCTCGAAAGCCCGGAAGACGCGAAGAAGCGTGGCTACAAAGCCGTGGTCAAGCGGGACGTGGTCCGGCTTGTGACGCCGGGTACCCTGACCGAAGAGTCTTTGCTGGAGGCGCGGCGACATAACTTCCTGGCCGCTTTGGGCCGTGTTAGAGACGATTTTTCCCTGTCTTGGTGCGATATTTCCACCGGCGCGTTTCACGTGATGCCCTTGGCGCGGGCCAGGATCGGGGCAGAATTGGCACGTTTGGCCCCCTCCGAACTGCTCACGACAGAAAAGACCGAAGAGGATCTGCGCGACGTTTTGGCGGATCTGGGGCTTGAGCCGACGATCCTTGGCGCGGCCTCCTTCGATTCAAGCGCCGGCGAAACGCGGCTTTGCACTGTCTTTTCGGTTCAGTCCCTATCCGGTTTTGGAACCTTCTCTCGCTGTGAGCTGTCCGCTATGGGCGCCCTGGTCGATTACCTTGAGATCACCCAGAAGGGCCGCGTGCCCCTGCTGAACCCGCCACGGCAGGAAGCCGTCACGCGCCTCATGCAGATCGACACCGCGACACGGCGCAATCTTGAGCTGACTCAGAGCATGAATGGCGGGCGCGCGGGCTCTCTGCTGGCGTCGATCGACCGCACCGTAACGTCCGGCGGCGCACGTCTGCTCGAACGCCGGGTGTCTTCGCCCTCTCGCGAGATGGTGGTCATTCGCGAACGGCTCGACGCGGTCACCTGGGCCTGCGAGTCGCCACTGGCCGAGGCCTTGCGCAACAGCCTGCGGCGCGTGCCGGATCTGGATCGCGCGCTGTCCCGACTTGGCCTGGAGCGTGGCGGCCCGCGCGATCTGGCGGCGGTGCGCAATGCGATAACGCAGGCCGGGATTTTGCGCGAACAGATGAGCAATCAGGATCTGCCAGCCCTGCTCGGGCGGGCGGCGCAGAGCCTGTCGGGGCAGGAAACTCTGCTGGAATTGCTTGATGCCGCACTGATAGCCGAGCCGCCGCTTCTGGCGCGGGATGGTGGCTTTATCGCGCCCGGATATGATGCAGATCTGGATGACGCGCGAAAGCTGCGCGATGAGGGCCGCGGGGTGATCGCGGCGCTGCAGGCCAAGTATGCCGAAGAGACCGGCGTCAAAGCGATGAAAATCAAACACAATAACGTGCTGGGCTACTTCATCGAAGCAACCGCCACTCATGCGGACAAGATGATGTCGCCCCCCCTGTCGGAGACTTTCATCCATCGGCAGACCACCGCCAATCAGGTGCGATTCACGACTGTTGAGCTTTCTGAACTTGAGCGGCGGATCATGAATGCGGGGAACGAGGCGCTTGAAATCGAAAAGCGTCTCTATTCCACCCTGACGCAGGCTGTTTTGGACAATGCACCCGCGCTGTCGGACCTTGCGCTGGCCTTGGCGGAGTTTGATCTGTCGATCGGGCTGGCCACGCTGGCGCGCAGCAGGGACTGGTGCAAACCGGTCGTGGACGACAGCCGCGCCTTTGCCATTCAGGGCGGTCGCCATCCGGTGGTCGAAGAGGCTCTGAGCAAGGCCGGAGAGCCATTCATTGCCAATGACTGCGTGTTGAACGCGGAGGGTGATGCCGCCTCTGTCACGCTGCTGACCGGTCCGAACATGGCCGGTAAGTCGACGTACCTGCGGCAGAACGCGCTAATCGCACTTCTGGCCCAAATCGGCTCTTACGTGCCCGCGAACAGCGCCCACATCGGTCTCGTCAGCCAGATTTTCAGCCGCGTTGGTGCAAGCGATGATCTGGCGCGAGGGCGCTCCACCTTTATGGTCGAGATGGTCGAAACCGCAGCGATCCTGAACCAGGCGGACGAACGCGCGCTGGTCATTCTCGACGAGATCGGGCGCGGCACCGCGACCTATGATGGCCTATCGATTGCCTGGGCCACATTGGAACATCTGCACGAAAGCAATCGCGTGCGCGGTCTGTTTGCGACGCATTACCATGAAATGACCGCTCTGGCCGGCAAGCTGCCCGGTGTGCGCAATGCAACCGTTGCCGTTAAGGAATGGGAGGGCGACGTGATCTTCCTGCACGAGGTGCACGATGGCGCGGCGGATCGGTCCTATGGGGTTCAGGTCGCACAGCTCGCGGGCCTGCCCAAGGCGGTCATTGCCCGCGCGCGAAGTGTTCTTGATGCGTTGGAACAAGGGGAGCGGGACCGGGCTTCGCCGAAGGCTTTGATTGACGATCTGCCACTGTTCTCCGCCGCCGCGCTGGCTGGACCACAGCCGAAGCCAAAACAAGGCCCTTCCGAATTGGAGCAGCGGCTCGAAGCTCTGTTGCCGGACGAGATGACGCCGCGAGAAGCCTTGCAGGCGCTCTATGACCTCAAGGCACTGATAAAACCCTGACGGGGCCGATCCGGGATGGCGCACCGCAAGAAAAAGGCGGGGTATTGCCCCAGCCCCTTACGGCAATTGTTGATATGATCGCTTCTGTTGGTCGCACTCCGGCCAACTTGTCCTTTTAGTCAAGACACTTGGCGGGTTCTCAGAGGGAGGAGCAGGTGAGCTGTGTCCCGAAAATATCTTCGACAGCGAAGAGGTTGCCGCCGCGCAAGCTGGACGGTGTGTCGGCGGAGGTGCTGGACTACTTGAAATTACACCATTATGGTGCTACGTGATGGAAAAGAAGAAACCGACATACGATCTCCGATCAATTCAAGCGTCTGCCGGCTCGACGATGGGAATACGAACGCCGCCATGCAGGGTGCGGCAGAGATGGGAGTGACCCGTGCCGACATGATCGGCGTCATCAAGGGCCTTAGCTATCGTGATTTCTACAAGTCGATGACCACACCCAATAATCACAGGGTGTGGATGGATGTCTATCACGGGCGAGCGGACGGATATGAGATCTACATCAAGTTCGTACAAGACACTGTCGCTGAGTTCACGTGCACGTCCTTCAAGGAGAAATGAGATGCCTGGAGTTGAAGAGATAAGAGTGCATCCGGAGACCGGTATGACGCTCGTTCGCGGTGTTCGCACAGTCGTGCTCACCTTTCGTTCTCAAAGCGAGGCGGTCGAAATGCCGGGATGGTATCCGGCTGACGACCCTACTGCGGACCAAGGCATCCATGATGCCAAAGACATGCAGGTGTCTGACCGCGCGATCAACACCATGAAAGCCCGAGAGATTGGAGTGATGACTCCGGGGCAGGTCCGGGCAGCTCGCAAGAAACTCAGACTTTCGCAGCGTGATGCGGGTCGCCTCATTGGCGGCGGGCCAAATGCGTTTCAGAAATATGAATCAGGGGATGTGGTGTTGAGCAAAGCCGCTGATACAGCCCTGCGACTTTTGTCCAACGATCCGAAGCGCCTGGATGAACTTCTGGACGAACCGCGCGTGGCTTGATCGTCAATCCCGCCATCCTCCATAGAGGCTTGAAGCCCGCGAATACTCGCAGGCTTCAACATTTGCCGTAAGGGGCTGGGGGTATTGCCCCGCCTTCGACGTTTCACATGAAACCGAGGCTCAACCAACCATGGAGCTGACGCCGACCTGAGCCGGACGCAGCAGGCGATCGTGCAGAGTGAATCCCTCAGCCGAGACCTGAATGATATCGCCGGCCTTCGTGCCGGGAACGGGCGCTTCGAACATCGCTTCGTGCACCTGCGGGTCGAACTTGTCGCCCACTGCCGGGGCCACGCGCTTGACCCCATGACGATCAAAGACCGTCAGAAGCTCCTTCAGCGTGAGCTCGACGCCTTCGGTGAGGGCAACAGATGCTTCACCCTCCGCCTCCTTCGCGGCCAGAAGCGCACGGCTGAGGTTGTCATAGACGGGGATCAGATCCCGTGCGATGCGCGTACCGCCGTAGGCCTGTGCCTCCTGCCGGTCCTTCGCCGCGCGCTTGCGGGCATTCTCGGCATCCGCAAGCGCCCGCATGAAGCGGTCCTTGTATTCGTCGCGTTCCGCCTCCAGCGAGGAAATCACCTCGTCCGCTGTTGGCTCCGCTTCGGAGGCTTCAGCCTCGGCGGCTTCCAGCGCTTCGATGTCGTCGAGAAAGTCGTCGTCTCTCGGGTCTGCCATTCTTCACCTCTAACTGCGGTCAGCGATCAGCTTGCCGACCAGCTGCGCCGTATAGTCCACGATGGGAACAATCCGGCCATAGTTTAGACGCGTGGGTCCGATGACCCCGACCGCGCCAATGATCTTACGGTCAGCGTTCATATATGGAGAGACCACCAGAGAGGAACCCGAAAGTGAGAAAAGTTTGTTCTCGGACCCAATGAAAATGCGAACGCCGTCGCCCTGATCGGTCAATTCCAGAAATTCGGCGATATCACGCTTGCGTTCGAGATCGTCGAACAGCTGTCGGATACGCTCCAGTTCCTCTTCGGCAGAGTCATCGCCAAGCAGATTCGCCCGCCCCCGCACGATAAGCCGGGCCGAGCTGTCGGATTCGCCGTCCCAAACGGCGACACCTGATTCGATCAACTCGGCGGCTAGACTATCGAGTTCAAGCCGACGGCGTTTGATTTCGTCGGTCATCACGTGGCGCAGCTCACTGAGCGTGCGTCCCTCGACCAAGGCGTTCACGAAATTCGCAGCCTCGCGCATGGAGCTTGGGGTTTGGCCGGGCGGCGGCGTAAAGACGCGGTTCTCCACATGTCCGTCGGCAAAAACAATCACGACCAACGCGCGATCCCGGCCCAGGCTGACGAATTCGATGTGTTTGAGCGGCGCTTCGTGCTTCGGCGTGAGCACAAGTGACGCGCCCTGCGTCACTCCTGAGAGCGCAGAGCCGACCTTATCGAGGAACCCACCCACATCTTGAGCATTGGCTCCCATGGTCGCGTCAATCTTCTCCCGATCCGTATGATCCAGATCCCGCACCTCAAGCAGGCCATCGACAAACATCCGCAGTCCGAGATGCGTTGGAATGCGTCCCGCGCTGACATGGGGGCTGTCGAGCAGGCCGAGAAACTCAAGATCCTGCATCACGTTGCGGATCGTCGCGGCCGAGACCTTTTCGGACAGCGTTCGGGTCAACGTCCGGGATCCCACAGGTTCGCCGGAATCGAGATAGCCCTCAACCACCCGCCGAAACACCTCGCGGGAGCGATCATTCATCTGCGACAGCAATTCATTCGCGGTTGTCATGCGTTACCTCGTCAACGTCCGATCATTAAAGACGCTGCGCGCGCGGCGTCAATCGGGCTTGCGTGAAGACCCCTGCCCCGTCTATCCGTGGCGCAGCTTAAGAAAGAGGACAATCATGAGACCTTCGGGACGGAACCTAAGTGAAATGCGAGCTGTTTCAATCGAAACAGGGGTCACGAAACACGCCGAAGGGTCTTGTTTGATCAAGATGGGCGACACGCATGTGCTGTGCACCGCGTCCATCGAGGAGCGCGTGCCGCCGTTTATCAAAGGATCCGGCCTTGGTTGGGTCACGGCGGAGTATGGCATGCTGCCCCGTTCGACCTCCTCGCGGATGCGCCGTGAGGCCACGACCGGTAAACAAGGCGGACGCACCGTGGAAATTCAGCGTCTGATCGGTCGGTCGCTGCGGGCGGGTGTGGATCGGGTCGCGATGGGTGAACGGCAGATCACCGTGGACTGTGATGTCATTCAAGCCGACGGCGGAACCCGATGCGCCGCGATCACCGGCGGCTGGGTTGCCCTGCGCATGGCGGTGAACAAGCTCATGAAGATTGGTGACATCAAGACGGATCCGCTTATCTCTCCCGTGGCCGCGGTCAGCTGTGGACTCTATGCCGGCCAGGCCGTGCTCGATCTTGACTATCCCGAAGACAGCGAAGCGGGCGTCGATGGCAATTTCATTCTCCGGGGTGATGGCCAGTTGATCGAAGTGCAGATGTCGGCAGAAGGCGCGACATTCTCCCGCGATCAGATGGGGACATTGATGGACCTCGCCGAGCAGGGTGTCGCCGAACTGGTCGAAGCCCAGAAAGCGGCGCTGGCATGACGCGCAAATTCGAGGGCGATCGCCTTCTTGTCGCGACACACAACCAAGGCAAGCTTGAGGAGATTGCGGATCTCCTCAAGCCCTTTGGCGTGACCGTCGTGGGCGCCAAGGAGATGCACCTGCCTGAGCCGGTCGAAGACGGCACCACGTTTGTTCAAAACGCCCGCATCAAGGCACATGCCGCCGCCAAGGCCACAGGCCTGCCTGCACTCTCCGATGACAGTGGCATCGAGATTGATGCGCTGGACAAGGCCCCCGGTGTATATACGGCGGATTGGGCCGAAACAGAGACGGGTCGCGACTTTGGTGTGGCCATGGAAAAGTCCTACCGGCGTATTCAAGAGAGCGGCACCCCTGCGCCGTGGACGGCACGGTTTTGCTGTACGCTGGTTCTTGCCTGGCCCGACGGACACGACGAGGTCTTTCCCGGCGTGATGGAAGGACAGGTGGTCTGGCCAATGCGCGGAGATCAGGGTCACGGCTATGATCCAATCTTCCAGCCGGTCGGCTATGAGATTACCTTTGGCGAAATGGATCGCTGGGAAAAGAACAAGATCAGCCACCGGGCCGATGCGTTCCGCAAATTCGTAGCAGGCTGTTTTGGCGACTGAAGACTGGCAATTTGGCGGCTTTGGTCTCTATGTGCACTGGCCGTTTTGCGAAGCGAAGTGCCCTTACTGTGACTTCAACAGCCACGTCACACAGAACATAGATCAAACGATTTGGGCCGACGCGCTGGCCAGGGAAGTCCGCCGCGTGGCGGATCTCACGCCGGGCCGGGTGTTGAATTCCATCTTTTTTGGAGGCGGCACGCCATCCTTGATGGAAGCCGCGACAGTTCAGAAAATTCTTGGGGCCGCTCAAGAGACCTGGACCTGGGCCAATGATATTGAAATCACGCTTGAGGCCAACCCTCGCTCTGTCGAGGCCGCGCGGTTTGAAGGCTATGCCGAAGCTGGCGTCAACCGGGTCTCACTGGGCGTTCAGGCTCTGCGCGCGGAGGATCTCAGACGGCTCGGGCGGCTTCATGATGTCCATGAAGCCAAGACGGCGTTTGACATTGCGCGATCTGTTTTTGACCGGGTCAGTTTTGACTTGATCTATGCCCGGCAGGGTCAAAGCCTGTCAGACTGGGAGGTCGAACTCGGTGAAGCGCTCTCGATGTCGGTCGATCACCTGTCGCTCTACCAGCTGACGATCGAACAAGGCACTGCTTTCGGCGACCGCTACAACGCGGGTCGACTCAAGGGCCTACCTGATGAAGACCTCGCCGCCGATATGTATGAGGTGACGCAAGCGCTCTGCTCGGCTGCAGGTTTGCCGAGCTACGAAGTCTCAAACCATGCAAGACCTGGCTCCGAGTCGCGGCATAATCTGATCTACTGGAATTATGGTGACTATGCCGGTGTTGGTCCGGGGGCCCATGGACGTCTGACGCAGAATGGCCAGAAATTTGCGACCGTCGCAGCATCGGCGCCCGGGAAATGGCTTGATCTCGTCAAAGACGGGCGCGGCGACACGCTGATGAACGCAGTTGGGCCGGAAGAGCAAGTCGCTGAATACCTCATGATGGGCTTACGTCTACTGGACGGTGTCGACCTGGTACGGCTCTACAATATGTCGAACTATCGAATTTCGGACCAGACAATCGCAGACCTGTTGGATCTTGACCTGATCTGGAAAACAGAAACGGCCCTCGGCGTGACGCCCAAGGGCCGTATGATCCTGAATGCCGTTGTCTCGGAACTCATTCCCTGACACGTCGCTCGGCTAGGCTGTACTCAGAATGGCGCACAGCGCGTCCAACTGTTCGAGCGATTCGTAAGAAATCGTGATTTTGCCCGCCTCGTGTCCAGGCTTGTGATCAATCGAAACCCTCATACTCAGCGCCGCGGATAAATCACCCTCCAACGCCCGCGTGTCCGCGTCCTTTTCGACCGAGACGCTTCCGCTTGGCCTGACTTTTGGCTGCGGCGGAGAAATCGCATCTTTCGCGAGCTTCTCTGCCGCACGGACCGACAGCCCCTTGGCCACGATCATCTTGGCCAGGGCTTCCGGATTTGGCGCTGTGATCAATGTTCGTGCATGCCCGGCACTGAGATCGCCCTGAACCACCATGTCCTGAACAGTCTCTGGCAAATTCAGAAGCCGCATCAGGTTGGCGATGTGACTGCGACTCTTACCCAAGGCCTCCGCCAGTTTTTCCTGCGTATGTCCAAACTTGAACATCAATTGACGGTAACCGGCGGCCTCTTCAATCGCGTTGAGATCGGCCCTTTGAATGTTCTCGATGATCGCGACTTCGAGAACTTCCGTATCGTCGAACTCGCGAACGAGAACGGGCACTTCGTGCAATTGCGCCATCTGTGCTGCGCGCCAGCGGCGTTCGCCCGCGACAATTTCGAATTCACTGGCATTCCTGGGATTCACACGGACGATCAGCGGTTGAATGATCCCCTTCGTACGAATGGAATCCGCCAACTCCTGAAGCTGGGCTTCCGTGAAGGTACGGCGTGGCTGATCCGGGTTGGGGACAACCCGCTCCACCGGCACGACGCGATCCGCCCGCACGGGAGATGTGTCGGTGCTCGCTTGCGGCTTGACCTCGACATCTGCCATCAGTGCGGACAATCCTCGCCCGAGGCCGCGTCTCTGCTCTTTCTTGTCTGCCATTTTGGCCCCCTGTTCTCTCTGGCGTTCAGGCCGCCAGCTTGGTGTTTTTCGCGACAAGTTCATCCGCAAGCATGCGATACGCGGCCGCGCCTTTGGATTGGGTGTCATAAGCCAGCACCGGCAAGGCATATGACGGCGCTTCACTCACACGCACGTTCCGCGGGATCACAGTCTTGAACACAAGATCCGAGAGGTTCGCCCGCGCGTCAGCCTCGACCTGCTGCGACAGGTTGTTCCGTGCGTCGTACATCGTAAGCACCACGCCTTCGATGCGAAGATCTGGGTTCGCGGATTGGCGGACGTCCCGGATAGTCAACATCAGTTGCGACAAGCCTTCCAAGGCGAAAAATTCACTTTGAAGCGGCACAAGCACGGAATGCGCGGCGACCATGGCATTAACCGTCAGAAGATTCAGAGACGGCGGGCAGTCGATCAGAATATAATCGAACTTAAACGCATCCATTGCGGGCTGGCGCAGCACATCGTGCAGCAAAAAGCTGCGCTTTTCGTTTGATATCAGTTCCATATCCGCAGAGCTGAGATCCACGTTGGCCGGTACGAGGTTCAGGTTATCGGTTGTCGTGGTCAAAATGACCCGGTCCAACGCTATATCTTCCAACAACAAGTCATATGTAGTGAATTCCCTGTCTTCTGGCTCTATACCCAGTCCAGTGGACGCGTTTCCTTGCGGATCAAGATCAACGACAAGGACCCGTTCCCCTTTTTCCGCCAGTGCCGCACCCAAATTAATCGTTGTGGTGGTTTTGCCAACGCCGCCTTTCTGGTTGGCCACTGCAATAATCTTGGGGCTGGCCGAGCGCGTCAGGTCAGACATGGGTGAGTTCTCCAATTTCGAGGACGACAGCTTGCGGGTTTGTTTTACTTTTATGCGCTGTAAATTTGAAGTTCCACGATTCTCCTGCTTCGGCGATCTCTGCTTGCCAATTTTCGCCTTTCGGCAGCATCGCCGTTCCGCCAGGAGCAAGATGCCTGTTTACGTATCCGAGCAACACAGGCAGCGGCGCAAGTGCCCGGGCAGAGATGCTCTGTGCGTCGAGAGGCGGTGCGGTTTCAATGCGGTCAGAAAGAACCTTTGCATCAATTCCAGTCTCCCGAATAACGGTGCGTAAGAACGTACACTTCCGAAGGTCGCTCTCAATCAGGACAGCCTTGGTTTCCGGAAACCTCTCGGCGCATAGAATGGCAACAATCAACCCCGGAAACCCGCCTCCGCTACCCAAATCGCCCCATATCCCGGAACGCGGCTGGTAGCTGTCCAGAATTTGAACGCTATCGATAAAATGTCTAGTCCACGCATCTCGTATCGTGGTTGGCGATATCAGATTGATTTTTCGATTCCACGTTTCAAGTAGGCTTAGGTAAGTCAAAAACCTGTCTTGTGTTTCACGTGAAACATCCGATTCATGCAGCGATACCGACGGCCTCATCCGACTGAACGCCGGTTATATTGCCGAAGCTTCGCCAAAATCAACGTAAGCGCCGCTGGAGTCATCCCATCGATACGCCCTGCCTGAGACAAATCCTCTGGTCTCGCTGTATTAAGCTTCAACTTGAGTTCAGAGGAAAGGCTGGGCAAAGCATCAAAATCGAAGTCAGCTGGAATTGCGAGCGCCTCATCTCTTCGCAATGCATCAACGTCCCTCTGTTGCCGCTCTATGTAGTTGGCGTAGAGCGCCTCCCGCTTAAGCTGTTCCCCGATTTCGGGATCGACGTTCGAAAGCTCTTCGGAAAGAGCGGCCACGTCTGAAAATTCTACATCCTTCAACGAAAGCGCCTGGAACGCGGATCGTTTCGTTCCATCAGGTTTTACACCTGCATTCATCGCTATGAGATCTTCCTTGCCGAGAACGAATTGTTCCGAGACATCGCGCACCTTGGAGAGTAGCTCCATCTTCAGGTTAAACTTGTCTTGCCGAAGTCGTGATACGCAACCCAAAGCGATCGCCTTCGGTGTCAGCCGCTGATCGGCATTGTCAGCACGGAGAGACAGTCGAAACTCCGCACGTGATGTGAACATACGGTAAGGCTCAGTAACGCCTCGTGTTGTCAGATCATCAATCATGACGCCAATATAACTTTCGCTGCGCCCGAACCGGATCGGATCACGGCCTTGAGCCACCGCTGCCGCATTCAAACCAGCGACCAGACCTTGGGCTGCGGCCTCTTCGTATCCGGTGGTTCCATTGATTTGACCGGCCAGAAACAAGCCATCCACGCTGCGCACGGCAAGCCGGGAATCCAACTCCCGCGGATCGACGTAATCATATTCGATCGCATAGCCGGGCTGCAGAATTTCGACGCTTTCCAAGCCAACGATGCTCCGAACGTAGGCTTCCTGAACTTCCTGCGGCAGCGAAGTTGAAATGCCATTCGGATATACCGTGTCGTCATCGACCCCTTCTGGTTCCAAGAAGACCTGGTGGCTGTCCTTTTCAGAGAACCGGACGACTTTATCCTCAATAGAAGGGCAGTATCGGGGGCCCACGCCACTAATATGTCCGCCATACATCGCAGAGCGCTCTAAATTGCGGCGGATGATCTCATGAGTCTTTTCATTGGTGTGGGTGATTCCGCACGAAACCTGTCTTGCAGAGACGGACTTTGACATGAATGAAAAGAGTACAGGCCGTTCATCACCTGGCTGGCTTTCAAGAATATCCCAATTGATCGTTCTACCGTTAAGACGCGGCGGTGTCCCGGTTTTCAAACGTCCGAGTGTGAGCCCAAAATCGTCAATCCGCTCGGCCAGCCGCACGGAAGGCTTATCACCCATGCGGCCCCCAGGCGTCTTTTCATCTCCGATGTGAATCACGCCGCGCAAAAATGTACCACTGGTTAGCACTGTTGAAGAGCTGGACAGCCGTGTTCCGTCAGAAAGCAGCGCCCCCAGGACTTTGCCGCCCTCAATAACGAAATCAACGACTTCACCCTCGACGATGTGCAGATTCTCAGTCTTTGCAAGAGCATTCTGCATTGCTGCCCGATAGAGTTTTCGATCTGCTTGCGCGCGCGGACCTTGAACGGCGGGTCCTTTTTTTCGGTTAAGTAAACGGAACTGGATGCCTGCTGTGTCTGCAACATGGCCCATAACGCCATCCATGGCGTCGATCTCCCGGACAAGGTGGCCTTTTCCCAATCCACCTATTGCAGGATTACAGGACATCACGCCCAGATCACTCTTTCGCAGAGTGATCAATGCGGTCGAGGCACCCATCCGTGCTGACGCCGCAGCGGCCTCCGCGCCAGCGTGGCCGCCACCGATGACGATCACATCAAAACGATTTTGTTTCACGTGAAACACTCCTCATTTCCCAACGCAGAAGCTCGAGAAGATCTCATCAAGCAGATGTTCGACATCCACGTACCCAAGGAGCGCACTCATACCACGGGCCGCAGTCCGAATCTCTTCGCTGACAATATCATAAACCTCGGGACCGCCTGCCAACAACTGTAGCGCTTGATTCAAGTTTGAAATGCCATTCTCAAGGACAATTCTATGCCTGACCCGGCTCGCAACACCCGCGCCTGCCGTCAGGCCATGCAAGATTCCAGTCAAGCGATCAAGAAATTCAGCGGTCCCCAGCCCCGTCTTTCCCGAAATTCCACCGACATAACCGCCCTCATCACATTTTCCGACAAGGACAATATCAGTCGACCGGACGTCAAGATACGGCGTTTCATCCGCATCAATTAAATGGACCCTCACATCCGCAAGATCTGCGCGTGCCTTGGCTCGATCTACACCAATAAGTTCAACCACGTCTTCCGTTTCGCGCAGACCAGCGGTGTCGATCAATGTGACCGCATATCCGCTAATATCCATGCGAACTTCGATCACATCGCGTGTTGTCCCCGCGACTTCGGAAGTAATCGCAGCGTCCCGACCAGCTAGGTAATTCAACAGCGTCGATTTCCCAACATTCGGTGATCCAACAATAGCGACTTCGAATCCACTTCGCACGCGCTCGGCGGCATCCAAACCTGACAATTGCCGATCTATTTGATCACGGACACCACTGATCAGATCACGCACTTCATCGCTGACATCGACTGGAACGTCTTCATCCGAAAAGTCGATCGTCGCCTCCAGCAAAGAGGCTGCCCGAATGACATCTCGCCGCCAATTCCCAACCAAAGCGCCCAAAGCGCCGGAAAGAACATCGGTCGCCTGCTTTCTCTGCGCTTCAGTTTCCGCCTCGATGAGATCCGACAGGGCCTCAACCTGGGTCAGATCCAGAACACCATTTTCCAAAGCGCGCCGCGTAAATTCTCCCGCGTCCGCGTGTCGCAAACCTTCAATGCTCGATAGACAATGAAGCACTGCAGCTATGACAGCCTGACTTCCGTGCACCTGAAATTCTACGACAGCTTCGCCGGTAAAGCTTCGTCCCGCTTCAAAAAACAAGACAAGCGCTTCGTCGATCAACGCGCCATCGTGGTTCCGTAATTTGCGCAAACTGGCGATGCGCGGCTTTGGCAATTCCCCACACAAAGCGCGGCCGGCAGCCTCTGCTGCCGGACCTGAAATGCGAATTACAGAAACGCCCGCCTTGCCGGGTGCCGTTGCCAGAGCAAAGATCGTATCCATGACATCAACAGATATCAGGTGTTCATCGAGTCAAAGAACTCGGAGTTTGACTTGGTCTGTTTCAGCTTCGTCAAAAGGAACTCGATTCCGTCGGTAGTCCCCATCGGGTTGAGAATACGACGCAGGACAAACGTCTTCTGCAGATCTATCTTGTCCACCAGAAGTTCCTCTTTCCGGGTGCCGGACTTGAGGATGTCGATCGCAGGGAACACGCGTTTATCGGCAATCTTCCGATCGAGAACCAATTCAGAGTTACCTGTCCCTTTGAACTCTTCAAAGATGACCTCGTCCATCCGCGAGCCCGTATCAATCAGGGCCGTTGCAATAATCGTCAGAGATCCGCCCTCTTCGATATTCCGTGCTGCACCAAAGAATCGCTTCGGTCTTTGCAGCGCGTTTGCATCAACACCGCCGGTCAAAACCTTGCCAGATGACGGAACAACAGTGTTAAACGCTCTACCAAGTCTTGTGATCGAGTCGAGAAGAATAACAACATCTCGTTTATGCTCGACCAAACGCTTGGCTTTTTCGATGACCATTTCAGACACGGCAACGTGACGCTGTGCGGGTTCGTCAAAGGTCGAGGACACAACCTCGCCTTTCACGGATCTCTGCATGTCCGTAACTTCTTCCGGCCTTTCGTCGATCAAAAGAACGATCAGGTAGCATTCCGGATGATTCTTCTCGATGGAGTTCGCAATGTTCTGCAAAATCACGGTCTTACCTGTCCGCGGCGGCGCGACGATCAAACTCCGCTGTCCCTTGCCTATGGGCGCGACAAGGTCGATCACCCGCGCGGAACGGTCCTTGATCGTCGGGTCTTCTATTTCCATTTTCAGCCGCTCATCCGGGTACAGCGGTGTCAGGTTGTCGAATGCGATCTTGTGACGGGCTTTCTCCGGATCTTCGAAGTTGATCCGCGTCACGGACACAAAGCAGAAATACCGCTCTTCGCCATCGGGCGCCTTGATTTCCCCCTCAATGGTATCCCCGGTGCGCAGCGAATACTTCCGGATCATTTCGGGTGAGACGTAGATATCGTCCGGACCCGGAAGGTAGTTCGCTTCCGGCGACCGCAGGAAACCAAACCCATCTTGCAGGACCTCAAGAACACCATCGCCGAAAATGTCCCAGCCATCGTCCGCTCTCTCCCTCAGAATCTGGAACATCATCTCACCTTTACGCATGGTGGATGCGTTCTCGATTTCGAGCTCCTCTGCCATTGAAAGCAGATCTTTCGGGCTCTTGGCTTTGAGATCAGCCAGGTTCAAACGCTCTTGGGTCATACAGTGCCCTTCGGGCAAAACTGCCCGCCTTATGTGTCTTTATGGGAAACCACTCCAGAACAGGAGTATCAGCCTCGTACCTCAGCTGCCCCTCCTTCGTCAATCACCAAGCCTGAGCACCCTGCCTTTCTATAATATTTAAGAAAATAGTAAGGTTGTATGTTTAAGTTAGGGGGAGCGGTTAACTGTGGATTAATCAATCTTACCAAGGTTGTTCACAAGTACCGGTGCGCTGTACAGGTTTGTGGATAGTTTTACGCCTTGGCTTGTTAAGCGCTTTGATTATTCGGTTTTCTGCATCTCTTCGGACACAATACATCTCAGTGTGTAACCTTCGTTCTCTAAGGATGTTCACAGCCCCACAGTTATCCATCCCACAGCGCGGATAAGACCAGCGGCGCATCCTGAGCGTCCCAGTCTATCCCGAGGCTTGCATGGCCATCGCTTTTTCCCCAGAACCATACGCGTATCCGACCACACAGTTTTGCGCAGAATAATCCACATGAATCTTGATCTTATCCTCGCATCTGGCTCCCAAGTCCGGGCTGAACTGTTGCGCAGCGCGGGCCTGTCGATCCATTGCGAATCGCCGAGGCTGGATGAAGATGCCATTAAGCTTAGCCTGCTCGCCGAAGCAGCATCGCCAAGGGACATCGCCGATGCCCTCGCTGAGGCCAAGGCACAGAAGGTCTCGCGCAAGGTGCCCGAACTGCCGGTTCTCGGGTGCGACCAGGTCCTCGATTTTGAACAAACGCTATTGTCGAAGCCGCGCGACAGAGCTGAAGCCCGGACACAGCTTATGATGCTGCGAGGCAAGGCTCATCGACTTTTGTCTGCCGCGGTTTTGTACAAGGACGCAAAGCCGGTCTGGCGTCATGTGTCGACCGCTCGGTTGACGATGCGGTCCTTCTCGGACAGCTATCTTGAGAGTTACCTTGATCGCAACTGGCCGGATATCTCAGACAGTGTCGGCGGGTACAAACTGGAGAAGGAAGGCATCCGCTTGTTTTCCCAGGTCCACGGTGATCACTTCACGATCCTTGGCCTGCCACTCCTCGAATTGCTGAACCACCTTGCGATCACCGGGGTTGTTGAAGGATGACTGCCATTCCCCTTGCTGGCGTTATCGGTAGACCCATCAGCCATTCCTGGTCGCCGCGCCTCTTTTCGCATTGGCTGAAGGCGTATGAGCTGCCCGGTCACTACATTCCAATGGACATCGCGCCGGACGCGCTCGAAGCCTGCATTCGCCGTTTGCCCGATATGGGGTTTGTCGGCGTGAACATCACAATCCCGTACAAGGAGCGGGTGATGGACATCGCGGACATGATCTCGGATCGGGCCACGTTGATCGGCGCTGCCAACGTCTTGATATATAGAGAAGATGGCCGCATTCATGCAGATAACACAGACGGCTATGGATTCATCCAGAACCTGCGGCAGGGCGCCCCGGACTGGTCGCCCCAAGCGGGACCGGCGCTTGTTATCGGCGCAGGAGGCGCAGCGCGGGCGGTAATCGCGTCCCTGCTCGACGTGGGTGTTCCGAAAATTCATCTGACCAACCGCACAAGGCTGCGCGCTGACAAGCTGCGCGCCGATTTTGGCAACCGGGTTCAGGTTCATGACTGGGTTCAGGCCGGAAACCTCGTCGAAGACTGCCAGACGATCGTCAACACGACCTCTCTTGGCATGACCGGCAAACCGCCGTTCCGTGTACCGCTCGATGGTTTGCGTTCGGGCATGGTCGTGACGGACATTGTCTACACGCCCCTGAAAACGCGATTGCTCGACGAGGCGGAACAGCGCGGCTGCACGACGGTTGACGGTCTCGGTATGCTCTTGCATCAGGCGGTTCCCGGCTTTGAGCGCTGGTTCGGGCGGCGACCGGTGGTGGATGAGGACACGCGCATGGCGGTGATGGCATGAGGTTCAAGCTTGGTTTGACCGGCTCCATCGGGATGGGCAAATCGACCACAGCGCAGATGTTTGTGGAGGAAGGCTGTGTTCTTTGGGACGCAGACGCCGCCGTGCACCGGCTTTATGGCGTTGGCGGTGCCGCTTTGCGTCCGATGTCAGAAGAATTTCCAGACGTTATCGACAACGGTAGGGTGTCCCGCGATCGTCTCCGCCAGATTATTGCGGCTGACAAGACTGCCCTGCCCCGGATCGAGGCCATCGTGCATCCTTTGGTTCAACAGGATCGGCAGGATTTCATCACTGCGAACCCGGAAAGCATAGGTGTCTTTGATATTCCGTTGCTCTTCGAGACCGGCGGCGATGTAGCGATGGATGCAACGGCCTGCGTTCAAGTTTCCCGTGAAACGCAAAAACAGCGCGTGCTGGCGCGCGGTACTATGTCTGAAGAGGATCTTGCTCGCATCCTCGCGCGCCAGATGCCGAACGAAGAAAAATGTCTCCGTGCCACCTACGTCATCGAAACCGACACGCTTGAGCACGCCCGCGCTCAGGTGCACACTGTGATGCAGGATATCCGCGAAAGGCTTCAGAATGCGTGAGATTGTACTCGATACCGAAACCACGGGCTTTGAACCGGAAAGCGGTGATCGGATTGTCGAAATCGGCGCGGTCGAGCTTTTCAACCACATGCCGACTGGTCGCACGTATCATCAATATATCAATCCGGAACGCGACATGCCGGATGAGGCGTTCGGGGTGCACGGCATCGGCCCGGACCTTTTGGTCAGTGGTCCGCGACCGGCCAGGCCCGGGGAGGTCGTGCTCAAGGACAAGCCGGTCTTCAAGGCTGTGGGACAGGCGTTTCTCGACTTTATCGAAGACAGTAATTTGATCATTCACAACGCCAGCTTCGACATGAAATTCCTCAATGCGGAACTGAGGTGGATGGGCCTGCCGCAGATTGCGAACTCCCGCGCCGTTGATACCCTAATGATCGCGCGCAAGAAATTTCCCGGCTCCCCAGCCAGCCTCGATGCGCTTTGCCGGCGGTTCAATATCGACAACACGTCGCGGACACTGCATGGCGCTCTGCTCGACAGTGAAATTCTGGCCGAGGTCTATCTTGAGCTTATAGGCGGAAAACAGCCGGACTTCGGGCTTGCGGCGCCTGTTCAGAAGAACCGGGACGCGTCGTCGCAGATCGACAGCAATTGGCGCCCGAAGCCGCGTCCCACGCCGCTTCCATCCCGGGTTTCGGAAAAAGAAAAGGCGGCCCACGCCGCCTTTGTCGAGAAACTTGGAGAGAATGCGCTCTGGCTCAAGGCCTGAGCGCATAGCAAGTTCTTAGGCCACCGGCGCGTCTGCGTTGCTTTGCTGGCGCTTGGCGATCTCGGCGCGGTACAGCGCAAGAAAGTCGATGGTGTCGAGATTAAGCGGCATGAACCCACCGTCGCGCGTAACATCCGACACGATGCGGCGCACGAAGGGGAAGATCATCCGCGGGCATTCGATCAACAAGAAGGGATGCATCTGGTCTTCCGGGACGTTTTCGATCTGGAACACGCCTGCATAGTCCAGCTCCAGCAGGAACAGGTGATCACCGGTGCCCTTGGATTTTGCTTCAACCTTCAGCTTGAGGATTACCTCGTACTGGTTTTCCGTCGAGCGCTTCTTCGCGTCGAGATTCACCTGCACCTGAACGTCCGGCTGAACCTCGCCGGTTACGCCTTTTTGCGACAGGATGTTTTCAAAGGACATATCCCGCACGAACTGCGCAAGAATGTTCATTTTCGGGGGCTGCGGGACCTGAGGCGCCGCGCCGTTTTCATTTTCTGCCATGAGCCGAACTCCGCTGGGTCAAAATATCGCGCCAAGCCTTAGCAGGCAGGCGCAAGAGGCTCAATGCCTCGTCCAGCCAGAGCCGGGATGATTCGGGTTCTTGCCCTTGGGCACTTCGGTGAACTCGCCATCAATTACATCGCCGCCGCGCGCGGATGGATGGGGATCGCGCTGCGGACCACCGCGATTGACGTGCATCTCACCGCCCATTTCGAAGGAGGTGACCTTCACCCGTTTGCGCAGCCAGGCAAAAACCGCGACACGCACCGCCGGCAGAAGGAGAGCAAAACCAACCGCATCCGTGAAGAATCCCGGCGTCAGCAACAGGGCGCCAGAGACAAGGATCATCGCGCCGTGTGCCAAGGGCTCGCTCGGGTTTTCCAATCGGGAAAAAGAGCTTTGCAGATTGGCAATGGCCGCCCGCCCCTGCTGTTTCACCATATATGTTCCGATAATCGCAGTGATCACGACGATCCCGAGCGTTGGCCACAGTCCGATCAGCCCGCCAACCTGGATGAACAGGGCGATTTCGATCAGGGGTACCATAAGAAATGCAACGAAGACCCACATGGGAAGGCTCCTTCTTCTCTCGGTGCAGGTAGACTTGCCCGCACACAGCACCTACATAAGAATGCAACAGCCCAATTGCCATCCTCCCCCAACAAGAGGTGCAGATGAATTCGCCTATTTTGCAGCTTCTGGTCCTTGCCGGAATCGCCATTTTCCTGGTTTTGCGTCTGCGCAGCGTCCTTGGGACGCGCGACGGCTTCGAAAAACCCCCTGCCCAATCGGCGCCATCGTCCCGTCGCGACACCCGTGACTTCGAGGTGATCGAAGGCGGTCCGGATCTCGACATCACCGACCATGTGCCCGAAGGCTCGGACAGCGCCAAGGCGCTTGCCGCCATGAAACGGGCGGAGCCGAGCTTTGGTGTGTCCGACTTCCTGTCCGGTGCGCGCGGCGCTTACGAAATGATCCTCATGGGGTTCGATCGTGGCGAGATCGAGGATCTGAAGCCATTTCTCGACAGCGAGATCTACGACACGTTCGAGCAGGTCGTGGATCAACGTGCGGAACAGGGTCTGACCATTCAGTCCGAGTTCATCGGCGTTCGTGAACTGTCTCTGGTCGAAGCTACCTTTGACGAGGACACCCGGCGCGCAGAAATCACCGTGCGCTACGTCGGCGAGCTGACCTCCGTGGTCAAGGACGACACCGGTCAGGTGATCGAAGGCTCCGCGACGGCGGTCAAGAAACAGAAAGACGTCTGGACCTATGGACGCACCATGGGCAGCGATGATCCCAACTGGCAGCTTGTCGCCACGGACGAATGATACGAACGGCCCTAGCAGCGCTTCTTGCCCTAACCCTCATGACTGACCGTTCCAATGCCGAACCCGAGGTGCAGTACCAGATCCTCGGGTTCGAGGACCTGGACGGCTGGGAAAAGGACAACCAACAGGGCGCGCTGAAGGCCTTTCTGGCGACATGCAACGATCTCGATGATCCGGATTGGCGGGCGCTTTGCGGCGTTGCCGCCGACGCCACCAATGCGCGTGCCTTCTTTGAGCTGTTCTTTCGGCCGGTTCTGATCACCGAGGGTCAGGAGGGACTTTTTACCGGGTATTTCGAGCCAGAGCTCGATGGGTCGCCCTACCCTACCGCGCGCTATCGGTATCCGATCTACAAGATGCCGCCCGAGGCCCGGAAAATTCGTCCCTGGCTGACCCGTCGTGACATCCTTACGTCTGGCGTCATGGATAATCGCGGATTGGAAATCGCCTGGGTGGATGATCCGGTCGAATTGTTCTTCTTGCAGGTCCAGGGCTCCGGACGTGTTCGGTTTTCCGATGGGCGGATGATCCGGGTGGGCTATGGCGGCTTCAATGGCCATACCTATCGGTCCCTTGGCCGCGAACTGGTTCGGCGCGGCACGTATTCGCCGCATCAGGTTTCTGCCGATGTGATCAAGAACTGGGTTCGACGAAATCCGATCGAGGGCGAGGAGTTGTTGTATCACAACGACTCTTATGTGTTTTTCCGTGAGGTAAGCGAGGTCCCGGCAGACAAGGGCCCGCTTGGAGCGATGAACAGGTCGATCACGGCCATGCGTTCGATTGCCGTCGACCCGAAATTCACCCCGCTTGGAGCGCCGGTCTGGATCGAGAAGGACGGCGATATACCGATGCGGCGGTTGATGATCGCGCAGGATACCGGCTCGGCCATCAAGGGCGCGCAGCGCGCGGATATCTTCATCGGCACCGGCGATGAGGCTGGTCGTGTGGCTGGCACACTCAAGGATGCCGGGCGCATGGTTGTCTTCATGCCGATCCAGCGGGCCTACGCGCTGCTTCCGGATCCGGTTCAATGAGCCGGAGGCGCCTGCGCCCGGAGGAGCTTGAGCTGTGGCATCAAGTGGCGAAAAGCGCCGATCCCATGCACAAGGGTCCCAACCCGATGGAGCGCCCGGAGCCGACCAGGCCAAGCCTGCGCAAAACTGCGCCGCCACCCAAGCCGATCAGCGATTTCGGCATCGGGGAGTCGGTCACACCGCAGACGGATACCCATTATTTCCCGATAACCACCAGTCAGCGCCTGAAGGCCGAGCCGGTGCAGATGGACAACAAGGCGTTCACCCGGCTCAAGCGCGGCAAGCTGGTCCCCGAGGCGCGGATCGACCTGCACGGCATGACGCTTGATCGGGCGCACCCTGCGCTCAACCGCTTTATGCTTACTTCGCAGACGCGCGGCATGCGGCTGGTTCTTGTCATTACGGGCAAGGGATCGCGCGAGGACCCTTATGATCCAATGCCGCACCGGCGCGGGATCTTGAAGCGGCAGGTGCCGATGTGGCTCCGGCAGCCGCCTTTGTCGCTCATTGTGTTGCAGGTGGCCGAAGCGCACATCAAACACGGCGGCAGCGGCGCGTATTACGTTTACCTCAAACGCACGCGCTAGAGCCGTCCGCCATAGCGCCCGACACCGATCACCATGAACACCGTGGCCGCGATGAAGTAGCCCGCGACGCCAAGGTATTGCATTTCGATCCCCACGCCAAAGTCGATAAGCCCGCCGGTGATCCCCGGCCCAAGTGCCGAGCCAAGGACCATGACCGCCGCCGCCGTTGCCTTGATCGCTCCTAGATTGCGCGTGCCGTAGAATTCCGCCCAGAAGGCGTTCGGCAACGTATTGTTCGCTCCGGTGGTCAGCGCCATGCACAGCAGACCGATCAGCGTCGTCGACAGGCTTTCGCTGAAGCAGTAGATCGCAAAGGCAAGCACCGCCGGCAGCTGAAACCATGGGATCAAGCGCGCCGTGCCGAATTTGTCGAGCATCCAGCCCGACAGCAGCATCGCGCCGAAGGTCACGGCGGTATAGATCGGGAATAGTGCCACCAGATCGAAGTGCGCCCAGCCCTTTACGGTAGCGAAATGCACCTGCTGAAAGAAGAACGCGGTGCCAAAGGCTGCGGGCCCCAGAATTGCCGGGACCATGAACCAGAAGAGTGGGTGACGCAGGGCCTCCATCCGGGTCCAGTGCCGCTTGTCCATGCCATAGGATATGTCGGTTTCGGCGTGGCTCTGCGGGGTGCGCTCCTGCATCAGGAGCACGACAATCACAGGAATGGCGACCACGCTGACACCGGCCACAATGACCCAGAGCCACCGCCAGTCCACGATGAGCAGGAGCGAGACAAAGCTGACCGGAAGGACCGCTTCGCCCAGGGCAATGCCAAGCCCGGCAATCGACAGCGCCCGCCCGCGTGAGGCGATGAACCAGCGCGACATGGACACGACGGCGAGATGGCTCATCATCCCCTGCCCGCAGAGGCGCAGGGCAAAGATGACAAACGGCAGCATGGCCGCCCAGGGGTTCAGCGCCATGGCAAGGCAGGCCGACGCCAGCGCCAGCAGCACGATCACACTGAGAACGCGCGTCCGGTAAAGATCCGTCAGCGCTCCGCTCCACAGCATCACCGCCGCCGAGGCCCCTGTGCCAAGGGTGTAGATCCCGCCCCAGGCGCCGTGGCTGAGCGAAAAGGTCTCGCGGATCTCTCCGGAGAAGATCGAAATGAAAAAGGTTTGCCCAAAGCTGGACAGGAAGGTCAGCAGGATGCCGACGGACAGCCAACGAAAGTTGCCCAGCAGGAACGAAAAGAACGCCATGCGCAAGCTATGTCGCGCAACAACGACAGGGGCAATGCCCGAACGCACTGTTGCGTGGAGCATTTTGCAAAAGCCGCAGGCCGGATGCCGTTAGCGATCAGCCGCCGGGCGCCAATGCCGCCGTGACATAGTTCACCGACAGATCGCGGTCGGACAGGCTCCATTTCCAGCTTATGGGATTGAAGACGAAGCCTTTGCGGTCCACCGGCTGCAACCCCGCGCGCTCCATCAAGTCATAAAGCTCGTCCGGGGTGATGAATTTGTTCCATTCATGCGTTCCCTTCGGCAACCACCGCATGACGTATTCCGCGCCCACGATGGCCATGGCGAAACTCTTTGGATTGCGGTTGAGTGTCGAGCAGATATGAAGCCCGCCCGGCTTGAGCAGCTCGCGGCAGGCGGTCAGGTAGGCCAATGGATCGGCCACATGTTCGACGACTTCCATATTCAGCACCACGTCGAAACGCTCGCCCCCCGCAACGACCGCCTCCGCCGTGGTATGCCGGTAATCGATCGTCAGGCCGGACTGCTCGGCATGGGTCATGGCCACAGGAATATTTCGCTCGGCGGCATCCACGCCGACAACCTCGGCCCCGAGACGCGCCATCGGCTCGCACAGCAGCCCGCCGCCACAGCCGATGTCGACGATCTTCAGGCCCTTGAATGGCTCGGATTGTTTCAGATCGCGGTCAAACTCCCCTGCGATTTGCGTGGTGATGTAGTCCAGGCGGCACGGATTGAGCATGTGCAGTGGCTTGAACTTGCCGTTCGGATCCCACCATTCGGCGGCCATCGCTTCGAATTTCGCCACTTCCGACGGGTCGACCGTAACTGTCATGACATTCCCCATGGTCTTTTTTGCATCGCTCTTACATATAGTTTGATCATGGATAAATTCCCGAGCCAAAAACGCGCAGTGCAGTATCTTTATCCTCCTGTCGACCCGTTTGATCACCGCAGGCTGCCGGTCGGTGACGGGCACACACTCTATGTCGAGCAATGCGGCAATCCCGAAGGGATTCCGGTTATTGTCTTGCATGGCGGTCCCGGGGGAGGATGCAGCCCGGCAATGCGCCGTTATTTCGACCCTGCCGTGTTTCGCGTGGTGCTCTTCGATCAGCGCGGATGTGGCCGGTCGCGCCCTCATGCCAGCGTCAAGAACAACACCACATGGGATTTGGTTGCCGATATCGAGGCGATCCGCGAGACGCTGGAGATTGACCGGTTCATCGTTTTCGGTGGCAGCTGGGGCGCGACGCTTTCGCTCATCTATGCGATTTCGCATCCTGAACGCGCGCGCCATCTGGTGCTGCGCGGGGTCTTCATGATGACGAAAGTAGAGCTGGACTGGTTTTATGGCGGCGGCGCCGGGCAGTTCTGGCCTGAGACATGGGCGCGGTTCCGGGATCTCATTCCCGAAGACGAACGCGGCGATCTGATCGAAGCCTATCACAAGCGCCTTTTTTGCGGCGATCTGCGGATCGAGACCAAACATGCGCAGGCATGGTCCGCCTGGGAAAACGCCCTCGCCTCCGTCTACTCGTCCGGTCATGGCGGTGAAGCGCCCGGAGAATATGCCCGTGCGTTCGCGCGGCTCGAAAACCACTACTTCGTGAACAAGGGTTTTCTTGAGCACGACGGATGGATCCAGGCCAACGTTGACCGGATTGCCGATATTCCTGGCGATATCGTGCAGGGGCGCTATGATATGATCTGTCCGCCGCAGCGTGCCTGGGATCTGGCGCAGGCATGGCCAAACGCTGACTTGCACATGATCCGCAACGCAGGCCACGCCCTGTCCGAGCCGGGGATCAGCGCTGAATTGGTGCGCATTATGGATCGTATCGCCGAGGCGGAAGGTGCCTGATAGACTTGCTCAGCCATCCGCTAGCAGTGCAAAAAACCGACATTCTCGTCGAAAAACGACATAAGGCTTTACAGTTGTGCCTTGGTTGTTAACTTGCCAGTCAATTATAACAACGGATCGACAAGGATCGTGAACCCAGTTATCAAGATTATCCTCCAACGACTGGCCCTCGGGCTGTTGACCTTGCTCATCGTGTCCTTCGTGATCTTCACTGCGGTCAACATGCTCCCGGGCGACTTCGCCGAGGCGCTGCTTGGCCAATCCGCAACCCCAGAGGCCGTCGCGGCCATCCGGCGGGATCTTAATCTCGATCAACCCTTCTTCGTGCGATACTTCTCATGGCTTGGCGCGATGCTCACCGGCGATCTCGGTGTCAGCTATGCGCAGCTCAATTTTCAAAGCAACATGGGTGCCGCAACGCTCAAAACCGTGGTGGACCAGATCGCACCGCGTTTCGCCAACACCATGTTTCTGGCTGGTGTGACGGCTGCGATCGCGGTGCCCTTTGCGGTCACGCTGGGTTTGCTGGCCGCGCTCTATCGCAACTCGGTTTTCGACAAGGGTGTAAATATTGCGACGCTCACGTCGATCTCGTCGCCGGAGTTCTTCCTTGCCTATGTCCTGGTGTTGTTTCTCGCGGTGCTGAACCCGGTCCTGCCGTCGATCGCCAACATCTATCAGGGCATCTCTTTTCAGGATCGGCTTGTCGCCACGTTGCTTCCGGCTCTGACGCTCACGCTTGTGGTTACGGCTCATATGATGCGCATGACCCGCGCGGCCATCATCAGCCTTCTTGCCTCGCCCTATATCGAAATGGCGCGGCTCAAGGGGATGTCGCCCTTGCGTGTCATCATCAAACACGCGCTGCCGAATGCTTGGGCGCCGATCATCAACGTCGTCGCGCTGAACCTGGCGTATCTTATCACCGGTGTCGTGGTCGTGGAAGTGGTGTTCAATTACCCCGGCATCGGCCAGCTCTTTGTGGACGCTGTGAAAAACCGGGATATCCCGGTTGTGCAGGCCTGCTGCCTGATCTTTGCGGCAGCCTATATCCTGCTGAACCTCGCTGCTGACATCCTGTCGATCATGACAAACCCCCGCCTGAGGCATCCGAAATGACCGCGTTTCTCTGGAGTGTTGTCGCGCTGTTCGCCATCGCTTTGCTGGGCTGGCTGTTCCGGTTCGTCGGGCAGACGGTGACCAAGAACAAACCCTACTTTCGTGACATGCCCTATGCCGTGGCTTTTGGCTATGTTCTCGCGGCGGCGCTGGTCGTCGGGGGCATTTGGCTGTACCTGCGGCCGGCGATGACCGATGCGGGCACGCCGCGCGCCTCCGTGATCTTCTGGCGCTGGGCGGTGCATTTTCTTGCCGCCTCCGCCGTCGCGGCCTTTCTCTTCCGGCTTTTGGGGCGCGCCGTCGGCACCGCCAGCTCGCGAAAGCTTTTCCGGCAAATGCCCCTGACCGCCGCCTTCGGCATTTTTGTTGTTCTGATCTATGCCTTTGCCGCGATCTTTGCCGGGCTGATTGCGCCGCACGGCCAGGAGCAGGTCTTTGCTGCCGCCAATGTGGTGCCCGGGGGGGATCCGGCGCTGGGCGGCAATCCGGAATTCCCGCTCGGCACGGATCAGATTGGCCGTGATATCCTCTCTCGCCTGATCTATGGCGCACAGAACACTGTTGGCATTGCCTTTGCGACGACCATTCTGGCCTTCCTTCTTGGCGGCAGCCTCGGATTCCTTGCGGCGACTTTGCGCGGTTGGGTCGATCAGCTTCTGAGCCGCGCCGTGGATGTGCTCATGGCCATTCCCTCGCTGATTTTTTCCCTGTTGCTGATCACCGTGGCGTCCGCCTGGGTCAGCGGCACGGGGCTGACCATTGCCATGATCGTAATCATCGCCGTGATCGACGCCACCCGCGTTTTCCGGCTTGCTCGTGCGGTTGGCATGAACATCGTGGTCATGGATTACATCGAAGCGGCCAAGTTGCGCGGGGAGGGCCTTGGATACCTGATCTTCAGGGAAATCCTGCCCAACGCCACGGCGCCCCTGCTGGCAGAATTCGGGCTGCGCTTCTGTTTTGTCTTCCTGACCATTTCCGCGCTCAGCTTCCTCGGGCTCGGCATTCAACCGCCGCTGGCCGACTGGGGCACGATGGTGAAGGACCTGTCCGCCTTCATCAATTATGCCGCCTTCGCGCCGCAGATTGCGGCCTCGCCGCTTCTGGCCGCGGGCGCGATTGCCCTGCTGACCGTCGCCGTGAACTTCGTGGTAGACTGGATGCTGCACCGCAGCTCGGGATTGAAGGAGTAAGCGATGTCTGACCGTCCCACCCTTGTCGAGATGCGCGGCATTCATATGGAGGGCCGCACCGATGAAGCCTGGATGCCGATCATCAATGGTGTCGACCTCATCCTGAAAAAGGGCGAAGTGCTCGGCCTGATCGGCGAATCCGGTGCGGGAAAATCCACGCTTGGACTGGCCGCCATGGGCTTTACCCGTGATGGCGTGCGCATTTCCCAGGGCTCGGTGATGTTTGATGGCATCGACCTGCTCTCTGCCAGCGCCGAGCAGAAGCGCCATCTTCTGGGCAAGCGTATTGCCTATGTCGCACAGAGCGCCGCCGCCAGTTTCAATCCGGCCCACAAGCTGATTGACCAACATAGCGAAGGGCCGACCCAACATGGCGTCATGTCCAACGCCGAGGCCGAGGCCGATGGCATGGAGCTTTACCGCAAGCTGCGCCTGCCCAACCCGGACGAGATCGGATTTCGCTATCCGCATCAGGTGTCCGGAGGTCAGCTTCAGCGCGCAATGACGGCGATGGCCATGTCCTGTCGTCCCGACCTGATCATCTTTGACGAGCCGACGACCGCGCTCGACGTGACCACCCAGATCGAGGTGCTGGCCAGCATTCGCGACATTGTCGAAGAATACGACACGGCGGCGATCTATATCACTCATGACCTCGCGGTGGTTGCGCAGATGGCTGACCGGATCAAGGTTTTGCTCAAGGGTGACGAGGTCGAGGAAAACGAGACCCGCGCGATGCTGAGCGCGCCGAAGGAGGCCTATACCAAGAGCCTCTGGGCCGTGCGCGAATTCCAGCGCCCACGAAAGCCTGCCGTGGCGTCCGATGCCACGCCTGTAATTTCCGTTCAGGGCGTGACGGCGGCCTATGGCAAGATCAACGTGTTGCACAATGTCAGCTTTGACATTCACGAGGGGCGCACCGTTGCCGTCGTTGGGGAAAGCGGCTCTGGTAAATCCACTACGGCGCGCTGCATCACCGGACTGCTTCCGCCGCGCAAGGGTGTGATCGAACTTGATGGACAGCCCCTGCCGCTTGATTACCGCCAGCGCAGCAAGGAGCAGTTGCGGCAAGTTCAGATGATCTATCAGATGGCCGATACAGCGCTGAATCCTCGCAAGAAAATCGGTGAAATCATCGGCCGCCCCGTGGAATTCTACATGGGCCTGAAGGGACGCGACAAACGCCGCCGCGTCGAGGAATTGCTGGACCAGATCGAGCTTCCCGCAGATCAGTATTTCGATCGTCTGCCGTCCGAGTTGTCCGGCGGTCAAAAGCAGCGCATCGGGATCGCCCGTGCCCTTGCCGCCGAGCCGAAGTTCATCATCTGTGACGAGGTGACCTCCGCGCTGGATCAACTTGTTGCGGAAGGCATCCTGCGGTTGCTCGCTGACCTACAAGACAAGCTGAAACTGTCCTATATGTTCATCACCCACGATCTCGCCACGGTGCGATCAATCGCCGACGAGGTGGTGGTGATGAAGGAGGGCAAGGTTGTCGAACAGGGGCCAAAGACGGAAATGTTCCGCCCGCCTCACCATCCTTATACCGACCTTCTGCTCAGCTCTGTGCCGGAGATGGATCCGGATTGGCTGACCAATCTTCTGACAGACCGTGGTGTCGACAACATCGGTGATGCAGCGGTTGACAACATGACGTGAATCCGACCCACTCGGGACAAGAACAGGCGGTCAGACCGCCAGACAACAGGGAGATCAAACCATGACACGCATCAGTAGACGCGCTCTTCTGACCACCGGCGCTGCGGCCGGTGTGCTCGCCGCCTCCGGCCTGCCGCTTCGCGCACAAGCCACCCGCGGCGGACGCCTGCGCGCGGGCCTGTCCGGCGCCAACACCTCCGACAGCTGGGATAGCCGGACACACTCCGACCTGTTCATGATCGCCTCTGCGCAGGGCGGTGTTTTCGACAGCCTCACCGAGATCAAGCCGGATGGCTCGCTCGCTGGTGAGCTGGCCGAGAGCTGGGAGGCCTCCTCGGATGCCAAGACCTGGACCTTCAATCTGCGTCAGGGTGTCACTTTCCACAATGGCAAGGCTTTCGGAGCGGACGATGTGATTGCCTCGCTGCAGATGCACGTGGCCGAAGGCGCAAAATCGGCGGCCAAGCCGATCGTTTCCGCCATCACCGAGATGAAAAAGATCACCGACCACCAGGTTCAGTTCACGCTGGAAGCGGGCAACGCCGACTTCCCCTACCTGATGTCCGATTATCACCTGCTGATGTTCCCGGCGGGTCAGATTGACGAGGCGATTGCCAATGGTATCGGCACCGGCCTTTACAGCGTCGTCAGCTTCGAGCCGGGTGTCCGGTTCGTCGGCAAGCGCGTGGACAGCCACTACAAAGGCGATTCCGCAGGCTTCTTCGATGAGATCGAATACATCGCCATCAACGACAATACCGCCCGGATGAACGCGCTGATGACCGGGCAGGTCGAGGCCATCAACCGGATCGACTTCAAGACCGAGGCGCTGCTCCGTGCCAACCCGCAAATCCGCATTCAGGAAGTGACTGGCAACCAGCAGTACACCTTCCCGATGCTGACTAACGTCGCACCGTTCAATGACGTGAACGTGCGCCGCGCGCTGAAGTTCGCGATCAATCGTCAGGAAATGGTCGACAAGATCCTGCTTGGCCACGGGCGCGTTGGCAACGACACCCCGATCGGGCCTGCCAACCAGTATTACAACGCTGATATGGAACAGAATTCCTATGATCCGGACAAAGCCAAGTTCCATTTGAAAGAGGCAGGCCTGTCGTCCCTCGATATCGACCTTTCGGCGTCCAATGCGGCCTTTGAAGGGGCGGTGGATGCGGCGCAGCTGTACCAGGCTTCGGCGAAATCGGCCGGTATCAATATCAACGTGGTGCAGGAGCCGGCGGATGGCTACTGGTCCAACGTCTGGCTGAAAAAACCGTTCTGCGCGTGCTATTGGTCAGGCCGTGCGACGGAGGACTGGATGTTCTCAAGCGCTTATGAAGAGGGCGTTCCGTGGAACGACACCCAGTGGGGTCGCGACGATTCCGAGCGCTTCCAGGACCTTCTGGTCGAGGCGCGTGCCGAACTCGACAGCGCCAAGCGCCGCGAGATGTACGGCGAGATGCAGCAGATCCTGAAGGACGACGGTGGCGTCGTGCTGCCGATGTTTGCCAACTATGTGCAGGCGGTGAACAACAAGATCCAGCATGGCGAAACCGTCGGAAATCTCTGGCAGATGGACAATGCCCGCATGGCCGAGCGGTGGTGGATGGCGTAAGCCCGCCGATCCGAAAGCCTCAACGCATGGAGAACGCCCCGGTGGTCCGGGGCGTTTTTCTTTAGTCTCTATCGGCGGGTTTTTGATATCGAGAGCGTACAGAGCGCGGAAAGTAGAAGATCTTCCATCCGTCACGCCAGGGTGCGGGGCACAGCCCCGCCCTACGAACCGTTTGGCCAGAGGCTCAGGCTACGCCGCTGCGTTTATCTGGGTCAAATGCTCAAACCGGCGAGCGGCTTGTTACAGCACGTAGCGGCTGAGGTCCGTGCTGCGCGTGAGTTCGCCCAAATGCAGCTCGACAAAGGCGGCGTCCACGATCACGTCGCTGCCCGCCTGGTCGGGCGCTTCAAAGCTGAGTTCTTCGAAGACACGCTCCATCACCGTATAGAGCCGCCGAGCGCCGATATTTTCCACAGAGGTGTTCACCTCCGCCGCGATTTTGGCCAGCGCGGCGATGCCCTCTTCCGTGAAGCTGACGGTCACATTCTCGGTGGCCATGAGCGCGGAGTACTGGCGGGTCAGCGCATTGTCGGTTTCTGTGAGGATGCGGACAAAATCGCCTTCCGTAAGGGGGCGCAGATTGACGCGGATCGGCAAGCGACCTTGCAATTCGGGCAGCAGGTCCGAGGGTTTGGCGATGTGGAAAGCCCCGGACGCGATGAACAGGATGTGATCGGTCTTGACCGCGCCGTGTTTGGTGCTGACCGTTGTGCCCTCGATCAACGGGAGCAGGTCACGTTGGACTCCTTCGCGGGACACGTCGCCGCCGCGGGCGTCCTTGCGGGCGGCAACCTTGTCGATTTCGTCAAGGAAAACGATGCCGTTCTGTTCTACCGCTTCGATGGCTGCCAGCTTGACCTGCTCATCGTCGAGCAGCTTGTCGGCCTCTTCGGCGATCAGCACCTCGTAGCTGTCCGAGACGGACAGACGCTTGCGCGTGGTGCGTCCGCCGAAAGCCTTCCCGAAGATGTCGCCGAGATTCATCATGCCCATTTGCCCGCCAGGCTGGCCGGGGATATCCATCATCGGCAGGGGGGAAGCGGTTTCGGCCACGTCGAGGTCGATCAATGTGTCATCGAGTTCACCGTTCTTGAGCTTCTTGCGGAACATCTCGCGCGTGCCGCTGCGGGCATCTTCGCCGGCGATCGCGGTGATCACGCGCTCTTCGGCCGCCTCGTGGGCGCGGGCTTTCACATCTTCGCGCATCTGCTCGCGGGTCATGGCGATGGCGGCATCCGTCAAATCGCGGACGATCTGTTCCACGTCGCGCCCGACATAGCCGACTTCGGTGAACTTGGTCGCTTCGACCTTGATGAAGGGCGCGCGGGCGAGTTTTGCGAGGCGGCGGGAGATTTCCGTCTTGCCGACGCCGGTCGGGCCGATCATCAGGATATTCTTCGGATAGACCTCGTCGCGCAGGTCATCGGCAAGCTGCTTGCGGCGCCAGCGGTTGCGCAGGGCGACGGCGACGGCGCGCTTGGCGTCGGCTTGGCCAATGATGAAGCGGTCGAGTTCGGAGACGATTTCGCGGGGTGTCAGGTCGGTCATATGCTTCCTCTCGGGCCGGTTCAGGCCGAAATAGTCTCTACTGTCAGATTGCCGTTGGTATAGACGCAAATGTCGGCGGCGATAGCCATGGCCGCACGGGCGACCTGTTCGGCGTCCTTGTCCGTGTCCATCATGCCGCGGGCGGCGGCGAGGGCGAAGTTGCCACCGGAGCCGATGGCGGCGACGTTGTGTTCGGGTTCGAGCACATCCCCGGCACCGGTGATGATCAACAGATCGGTGCCATCGGTGACGATCAGCATCGCTTCGAGCTTTTGCAGATATTTGTCCGTGCGCCAGTCCTTGGCCAGCTCGACCGAAGCGCGCTGCAATTGGCCGGGAGTGGCTTCGAGCTTGGCTTCGAGGCGTTCCAGAAGGGTAAAGGCGTCGGCGGTGGAGCCCGCAAAGCCGCAAACCACATCGTAACCGCCGGGGGAGAGGCGACGGACCTTGCGGGCCGTGCCCTTGATCACGGTCTGGCCAAGGCTGACCTGTCCGTCACCGGCGATGACGACCTTGCCGTCCTTGCGCACGCCAATGATGGTGGTGCCGTGCCAGCCGGGGAAATCGGTATCGCTCATGCTCTGCCTCCTGTGGGTCGTTAGGGGGTCATATGGGGGATTTGAGCATTCTTGCCAAGAAGAAGCCGGGAAAAGAGAAAGGCCCCGCCGGGGTGGCGGGGCCTTGATCATGCGTCGGGTACGGATCAGATCGAGTCTTTGATCCAGCCTTCCAGCGCGGCTTTGGGGGCGGCCCCAGCGCGGTTGGAGACGACCTGGCCGTCCTTGAAGATGAAGAGGGCCGGAATGCCACGTACGCCCATTGCCGCGGCGGCGTTGGGGTTCTGGTCTACGTCGACCTTGGCGATCTTGATCTTGCCTTCATATTCGGCTGCCAGCTCTTCGAGCGCCGGGCCGATCTGCTTGCAGGGGCCACACCACTCCGCCCAGAAGTCGACGACAACGGGAACATCGGAGTTTTTGACTTCTTCGTCAAAGGTGGCGTCGGTGACGGCAACGGTTGCCATGGCGGTATCTCCTGAAAATGGGGCAGCGTGTCTTTGGAGGCGGAAGGTATGGACGGCAAGGTCTGGCGTCAAGGGACTGCGGCCCGCCCGAGCGCTTGTGTCACGATGTCGTGCGGCAGGGGCATAAACACGGCGTTTGCGGTCCAGAGCAGGGCCGTTTCGATTTGTCTGCCCGGATAGACCTGAGCCAGCGCGGCGGCGTAGGCACCCATCTGACGAAGCAATCCATCGGGGGTTTGTTCAGGGTTTTCGGGCACTTCGCGGTTCGTCTTGTAGTCGATGAGGGTTATTTTTTCGGGCGTGATGTGCAAACGGTCGATAACGCCGTGAACACGGCCAAGCCCCGGTAGATCGGCGGTGATCGGCACTTCGGCGAGGCTTTCGCTTGTGAAAAGCGCGGGGTGGGTTTGCAGCACATGCAAGGTTTCGTGCAGGAGCGGCGCGGCCTGAGGCCATTGTCCGCGAGAGGTGAGCAGGCGTTGCCCAGAGGGTTCGCGGGCGTCCGAGGGCAGCGGGGCGAGCAGCTCGATCAACTCATGGATCAGTGTTCCGCGCGCCTTTGCCACGTCTTCCTCGTCGCCGTGATCGCCGGGCAAGGCCTTGGGCCCGCCTAAGTCAGAAGGGCTGCGAGCCTCGGGCAGGGGTGTTGGCTGCGGTGCAGGCTGTGTCAGGTGGGCGGGCAGTTCCGGGACAGCTTCAGTCTTTATCTCTGGCTCCGTCATGTCGAGCGCAGACCAGTCGCCGTGGCTCAGGGTCTTGCCCTCGCCGCCGCCGAGATCGCCGAAGTCGAAGGTCTTGGCCTCCGCGCCGCTGTTCTCCATGCCGCGCTGAACCTTGTCGTACCAGGCCTCGCCGCTCTTGCCGGTCTCGCCCGCCGCCGCAACGATCAGCCATTTCTCCGCGCGGGTCAGCCCGACGTAAAGCAGGCGGTCGCGCTCCTGGGCTTCGGCCTCCATCGCGGTCTGGATCGCGGCGGTGTGGCGTGGGGGCAGGGCGTCGCCTGTCTGTTTCCAGAGCAGCCCGTGTTCGTCGCGCAGGAGTGTGGCACGCAGGGTGTTCTTGCGTTCGGCGCAGTCCGGCAGGATGACGATGGGCGCTTCGAGACCCTTGGAACCGTGCACCGTCATGACCCGCAGCGTCTGACCGGCGCCTTCGGCGGCGCGTTTGATCTCCAGGTTGTCGCTCTGCGCCCACTCGATGAATCCGGTGAGCGAAGGAATGTCCGTGCGCTCATAGCTCAGCGCCTGGGCCAGAAGGGCGTTGATACCATCCTCTGCCTCGGCACCGAGACGACCGATCAGCAGGCGGCGACCCTTGTGCCGGGTCAGGATGCGTTCGATCAGATCATAGGGACGGAGAAAATCTGTCTGCTTGTTCAGATCGCGGATTAGCGCCATGACGTCCGGAAAGTCCTCCTTCCGGTCACGCAGCGCCTCCCAGAGGTACGCCTTGTCCTTGCGCCGGTGGGCGAGGTCGAAAAGCTGCTGTTCCGACAGGCCGAAGAGCGGCGAGCGCAGCGCGATGGCGAGCGAGAGGTCATCCTCGGGCGTGGCGAGGAACTTCAGTAGCGCCATGATGTCCTTGACGGCAAGCTCGGCCATGACCTTGAGCCGGTCCGCCCCGGCGATGGGCAGGTCCGCTTGTTTGCAGGCACGGATAATCTCCGTGAACAAACGAGAGCGAGAGCGCACGAGGATCAGGAAATCGCCCGCATGCACCGGGCGGGCCGCATAGGCGCCGGAAAACCCCTTTTCCACGGGCAGTGGGGTCTTCGCGTCGATGGTCCGCTTGATGAACTGCGCGATGCGCTGGGCGAGAATGACGGTCTGGTGGCGCTGGCCAACGCGGTCGATGGGCTCGAACCAATCGCCGTCCTTCTCTTCCTTGACTGGCTCCACCACGGGCCAGAGGTCGACGCGGCCCGGCATACGCTCCTTGAAAGCGATGTGCTTTTGATCGGGGGTGAAGCCCGAAGGGCCGGCGGTGTCGAAGGTCATGTCGACCAGCCGCAGGATCGGATCGGCGGAGCGGAAGCTGTGTTCGAGCTCCATTGCCGAAAGGGGTGCATCGGTCATTTGCAGGCGTTCGCGGAATTCATCACGCATACGATCGAATTCCGCCGGATCGGCGCCCTGGAAGCTGTAGATCGACTGCTTCTTGTCCCCGACGACAAAGATTGTGCGGCGGGTGTCGGCGCGGGCGCCGATCCCGGAGGTGAACTCTTGAGCGAGGCGTTCGATCACCTGCCATTGAACCGGCGAGGTGTCCTGCGCCTCATCGACAAGGATATGGTCGATGCCGCCGTCGAGTTTGAACAGCACCCATGCGGCGACCTTCGGATCGTTCAGTAGATCGCGGGCGCGGGTGATGAGATCGTCGAAGTCGAGCCAGCCGCGCAGTTGTTTTGCGGTCTCATAGGCGGGGATGAAATGCGCGGCGAAGTCGTGCAAGGCGACGTCACGGCGGGCCGCGAGCAGGGCGAGGCGTTTGGGGCGCGCGCTTTCAACGCGGGTCATCAGAGCGTCCAGCCTGGGCAGAATGTGATCCACATCATGCTTCTTGGTGAAGCCCTTTGTAGGAACCTTGCCGAGTTTGGCAGTGAAGGGCTCCTTGGCGCTGCCGCCGGTAAGAAGGGCGCCTTCGAGGATTGCCAGGCTCCGGAGCGAAGGGCCGGTAAGGGCCTTGATGCTGTCCGCGAATTTCTGATCGTTGGCGCCGGACGTGCGCAAAATCGGCTCTAACTCCGCCAGAAACGCCATTTCGTCGCCGAGAAAGACCTCGTCGGTCAGATCGGTTTCGCCGTAGCCGTCGGAGAGGCCATAGGCAGCGAAGATCTGAGCCTGCGTCGGCAGGGGGGCAAAGGCGGATTTATGTTTCGTCAGCCCGGCGAGCAGGCTGCCGGTGTCGTCACCGGAAATATAGGGGGCAAGTGCATGGACGAGCGGGGCCTGCGGTCCCTCCGCCATGGTATCGAGGATCTCGGCCCGCAGCAGTTCAGCGGCGCGATCTTCCATTTCCTGGAACTGCGGGCTGACCTTGGCCTCCAGCGGGAAGCGGCGCAGGAGGGAAGAGCAGAAGGAGTGGATCGTCTGAATACGCAGACCGCCGGGCGTTTCGATGGCGCGGGCAAAAAGAGTGCGGGCATCGCGCAGAAAATCGTCATTCAGGCTCTGTTCCACTCCGAGCGTGCGTAATTCGGCCCGAAGGGCATCGCTTTCGAGCATCGCCCATTGGCCGAGGCGGCGGAACAGGCGGTTCTGCATCTCCGAGGCGGCGGCCTTGGTGTAGGTCAGGCAAAGGATATGTTCGGGGAGCACACCTTCGAGCAGGAGGCGCGCGACCCGATCGGTCAGAACGCGGGTCTTTCCGGAGCCTGCATTGGCGGCGAGCCACGTGGAGCTACCGGGGGCGGCCGCGTCTACCTGCCGCTGGGTTGCGAGGTCGCGGATCATTCGAGGATCTCCCGATGCGGCGCGTCCGTGACGTCCCATTCGCCAAGGCGCGAGAGGTGATCGTATTCGGCGAAATCGGTATCGGACATCAAGGCGCGGCGCGCGGTAAACCCACGATCCGGGGCAAGATAGGCACTGATCAGCCGTGTCAACTCCTCCCAAACCTTGTCCGGCGGCGACTCCTCCAGGGGCGCGGGTACCTCTTTGGGGTCACCGGGTTTGAGCGAGATGAAGAGCGCGCGTTCGACGTGCTTTGGCATGAGGTCGGGGAAGGCGCCGCGCAGGGCCATGGCCGCTTCGAGCAGGAGCTGTTTGTCGAAATGTTGTTGCTCCGGGCCGGTCGGTGCCTTGCCGGTTTTGTAATCGTAGATATGCGCATGCCCCCGCTCGTCGATGTCGATACGGTCAGCCTGTCCTTTGAGCGTGAAGCCGAGGGAGGGGATCAGGGCCTTTCCGCTGATTTCGAAATGCGCCGGGCGCGCCTGCGATTGCCGCGCGGCCTCCGTTTCGGTGAACCAGTCGGCCACCTGCCGTATTTTGTCCTGCCAGAGCACGCGCATCATCGGGAACGGCACCATGTCGGGATTATCCAGCAGGGCCTTGGCGTGCTCTTGAAGCGTTTTGGGGCGGATCAGTGAAGCATCATCACGCGTTTCCTTGACGAAATTCTCCAGCACCTTATGGACCAGAACCCCGCGCAGGAGCGCGTCCGGGGCCTGCATCAACGGGTCCAGGGTCTTCAGGCGGAGCACGCGGCGGGCGTAAATCGCGAAGGGATCGCGGACAAGCTTCTTGATGTCGGTGACCGGTAGTTCGCGCGGGCGGGCTTCGGGCGGCGGCGCCGGAGACGGGCGGCGCGCGGGCGGTGTTTCGATCGGAGCTTCAACCGCGCCGGCGAGGGCGAGCCAGTGCTTTCCCTTGGTGCGCATGGTCGTCAGGGCTTCGGGGCCAAAGCGGTCCGGGAGGCCCGTCATCAGATTCACCATGCGATTGAGCCACCGCGACGGCACGGTTTCGGCGTCGTCGGACTTGAGGGCACGGGTCAGCCAGACCTCTGGCGCGGCGGCGGCCTGCTGGAAGTCATGCGCGGACAGGCCGATGCGCCGTTCGGGCAGAAGCAGCCCCGCCTGGGCACGCAGGGCGCGGTTCAGCCATGGATCGGCGCCGGGCATTTCGGGCCACGATCCTTCGTTGAGGCCGGCAAGGATAAGCAGGTCGGCATCCATCACGCGCGCTTCGAGCGTGCCCCAGATGAGAATGTTTGGATGCACCGCGTCCGGATTGCGCACCTCTTCGGCGCTGACGATGGCACCAAAGAGATCCGCATAGTCGCGAGCGGTCAGTTCGCTGCCGTGTTCGGCTTCCTCGGCCAGGTTAGAGACGATTTCGTGCAGCTTGCGCCCGGTGTCCTTGTCCCAAAGCTCGCCCGAGCCCTCGGCATCCGGCCCGCAGGCGATGCGCTCGGCCAGAGCGATGTGGCGGGCGGTCCAGTCTGTAAGATGCGGGGTGCTGACCTCGCGCAGGGCGCAAAAGGTCCCGGCAACCCAAGCGGCCCAATTCTCGCAGTTTCGGGCCGCGCCAAACGCCGTCAGCTGGTCGGGCGCGGGGTAGGGCATGCCCTTGCGGCGAATGTGCAGTTCGAGATCGCGGGTGTGACGCAGGTGCGGGCCGCGGTCACTGCCGGAGTGCGTCAACGGGTGTTTGAGCAAGGCAAGCAGCGCCTCAGCGGTCAGATCCTCGGTGAACAGGGCGGCCGCATGGCGCAGGAAGCGGCCCGGCGGCGTGAGTTGCGCGGGCGTGCCCGCGCTGTCGTCCGGTTTGATGTCCCAGCGATCAAGCGCGGAAGTGACCTGTCGGGTCAGCATGCGATCCGGGGTGATGAGCGCGGCACGCGTGCCGGTTTCCGCGGCTTCGCGCAGGCGCAGCGCAATGGCGAGGGCCTCCTCCCGGGTGGTCGCGGCCTCGATCAGCGTGACATCGGCGCAGGCCTCGCGCAGGTCCGGGAGCTTTGGTCCCTCGCTCATCCATTGATGTGTGACCGGCGCGGGGCGCAGGGCGAGCGAGAGCAGGCGATTGCGTCCGGGCGCGGGCGCGTCGGCGTCTGACCAGCGGTGAATTTCGTCTCTGGTCAGGCCCAATTCACCCATGAGTCGCGCAAAGCGATACTGTGGATGATCCTCGCCTTTCAGCGGCTCACCCAGGCGATCCCAGACAGTGCGCGGCATGTCGAAATCAAAGCCAGGCAGAACCACGTAGCCCTGCGGGAGCCGCGCGACGGCGCGCATGAATTCGGCGGTGGTGCCGCGTGAGCCGGTGGACCCTGCGACGACAATGGGGTGTTCCGGCGGGTTCGTCTCCCAGTCAATCAGTCTCTGCTCCAGCGCAAAACGGGCATGAGAGGCGGCGTCGGGCTCTGCATTTTCGTCAAAGAACGGCTGCACGGCGTTAAAGAAGGTGAGCGCGCGGGCCCAATGGCCGGATTGATCGGTGACATCGAGGCTCGCGATGGTCTCCGGCGTGACGCCTTCCGCATGCATTTCCTCCATGAGTCCAACAAGGCTGTCCGCGAGATCATAGAGCGCGGAGCGTGGTGCGAGGTCAGGCTGCGACTGGAGCAGGCGCGCAACAAGGCCCGTCATTTCGAGACGGCGGCGCAGCTTGGGAATGGGCTGGGGCAGGTCGGCGCGGGTGAGCGGGTCCGCAAGATCGGTGACAAGACGAAGGCGGGGCAGGAGCCGCGCGGGGCCTTGGTCGTAGAGATCGCGAATGCGGCGGGCCATGCGCGTCGTGTTTACATAAAGTTCGACCCGGGCCAGTGCCTCTGGCGGGCTATCCACACGGGCATGAAGACCTGTCAGCAATTCGCGGGCGAAATCAACGCCCGGCGGCAGGGCGAAGAGGCGGGTGTCAGCCATGCAGCATCTCCTCGGCAAGGGCGATGCCATCCGGGTGGCCGACGTCGCACCATGAACCGGGATAGGTCAGGCCATGGAGGCGACCTGTCCCGGCCATGCGGTTCCAAAGGCGATTGAGGGAAAACGCGGCATCGGGGATCTCTTGCAGCCCATCGGTCTTGACGATTTGTGCGCCAGTATAGACGAGATCACCTGCGCGCGTTAGCACTCCGGTGCTGGCCAGGCTGAAATCGCCAGAGCCTTTGCGCCCGATCGCGCGGACGAGGGGGACGCAGAGAAGAAGAGCGTCCATCACCTCGGGCTGCCAATGCTTGGCAAGCAGGGAGAGAGGGTTGGGACCGCTCCAAACTGCGTCAGTGTTGAGGGTAAACACAGGGTTCGTGCGCAGGAGCGGCAGGGCGTGGCGCAGCCCGCCTCCCGTATCGAGGATATCCGGGGTTTCGATGCTGACGTGGACGTCGGTGCCCGACAGATGGCCAGTGATCTGATCCGCGTGATGATGCGCGTTGACCACGCGGGTTTTCAGCCCTTCTGTCAGCGCGAGCGCGTGATCCAGCAGGGGTCTGCCCGCGACTTCGATCAGCGGTTTGGGTTTGTCTTTCGTCAGCGCACCCATGCGGGTGCCGAAACCGGCGGCGAAGAGCATTACGGCGTCGGGCATTGCGCTCTCAGTTTGGTCAAGTGGGTTTCATCCGGGGCGGGCAGCCGCGCAAGGAGTGGCCGCAGCGGTGCGAGGGCCGCGTGTTCGAGGTCGGCTTGAAGATGCGCCCATGTGCGCGGAATGAGGTCGATGTAATGCGGTTTGCCGCGGGTGGCAGCGAGGCGGGCAAAGATGCCCATAATGCGCAGGTTGCGCTGTGCGCCGAGAACGGCAAGAGAGGCGTGAAATTGCGCCGGGTCAAGTCCGGTTGCGCCGAGATAGTGACTAATACAGGCTCGGGCGGTCTCGGGCGAGACATCGCGGCGGGCGTCTTCAATCAAAGAAACGAGATCATAGGCGCGGTGGCCCTGTAGCGCGTCCTGAAAATCGAGAAGCCCGGCGCGGGCGGCGCCGCTGCGTTCCGGCAGGTCGAGAATGTTCTCTGCATGGAAGTCGCGCAGGATCATGACGTCAGTGGGCTGGGCATGCAGGTCCAGAAGGGCCTGAAAGCTGGCGATCGTTTCGGATTTTCCCGGTGTTCCGGGCGCGTAGAAGTCGAAGGCGAGGTCAACCATGTTGGCGAGGCGTTCGGGCGTAGCAATGGGCAGGCCTTCTGGCGCTGCATGGCGGTGGAGCGCGATGAGTGCATCAGTTGCGGTGAGATAGAGCCGCTTTTCGCTCTCTGCGTCGGTACTCAGACGGACGATCAGCCCATCGCCGAGATCTTCGATCAGCAGGTGCCCATTGCCCGCGTCCTCCGCGAGGATGCGTGGGGCCGATAGGCCGATGCCGATGAGATGGCGGGCAAGGCGGGCGAAGAGCGCCACATCCCCCTCCGGGTCTTCCATGAGGATCGCGGTCTCACCGCCGCGCGACAGGCGCGTATAGCGGCGCGAGGAGGCATCTCCGGCGAGCGGTGTGGCGCTGGACCCGGCCCAGCCAGCAGTGGCAAGAATATCGCTCATGCTTGCAGATTCCGCACGACCGGCGTCCAGCGTGGATCGGTCCAGTCCATGGTCAGCAGGCGCGCGGCCTCTGTCGGGCCATCGGTGAAGCGCAGGCTGAGCGCATTTTGGGGCATGAGGTCCTCAAGTTTGTCGGGCCATTCGATAAGGCAGATCGCGGTCTCGAAGGCGTCGACAAGACCGAGTTCGACCACGTCATCAGGGCCGGAAAGCCTGTAGAGATCGCTGTGCCAGAGTTCGCCGTGCCGCGTATCGTAGACCTGTACGAGGGTGAACGTAGGCGAGGGGACGTCTTCGGGTTCGATCAGCAGAGACTGGATCAGGCTGCGCGCGAAGTGGGTCTTGCCCGCGCCGATGCCGCCGGACAGCAGGACAATGTCGCCGGGATGCAGATCGGCGCCCAACCGCCGGGCGAGGGCGCTGGTGTGCTCGGGGCTTGGGAGGGTGTGTGTTTTCTGCTCGGCGGTCATGCGCCAAGGATACGCTGACAGGGCGCGGCTGCAAGCCGGTTCGGGACATCAGGCGCGGCGGATTTTGCGGTCTTCGAGAGGGCGTTCACGCCGTGGCGGGGTTAGGGAAAAGCGCACCATGGTCGCCCCGGCGGCGACCGGCTCGACAAAGCACTGGATCGACCGCCCATCGTGCAGATACAGCACCTCTTTATAGGGGCTGCGGTCCTGCATGGTCAGCACATAGTCACGTAGATTTGGCCAGATTTCACTGTTCTCGCAGGCGTTCTGCCAGCTGTCCGTGGCGTCGGTGATGGTGGTTTCGTTGAAGACGCTGTCCGGATCGCAATTCCAGAGCTGGCGATAGGCGACGTTGCAGAAGGTCAGCACTCCGAGCCGGGAGAAGACGGCGACGGCATCGGGGACGCTGTCGATCACCGATTGGGTCAGCTCTAGTTCGGAGCGGAAGCGGCGGGTGAGCGAGATTTCCGCGCTGATGTCTTCGAGCAGGAAGGCCACGGCACCGTCCGGATGCGGGCGGCCGGTGATCTTGTAGGTCAGGCCGGAGGCCAGGCTCCAGGTCTCGCAATAGCGATCATCGCGCGCCGCGGCGATCACTTCGGTCAGCTGTTCGCGCCAGGAGGCGTAGTTCTTCGGTTCGGGCATCATGCGGTTTTCCCGCATATGATCAAAGAAGCTGAGCATGTTCGGTCGGGCAGAGAGAAAATCGACGGGAAGGCGGGTCAGGTCGACCAGCGCGGGGTTGAACAGCACAAGCCGCCGATCGCGATCGAACACCGCGAGGCCGATGGGCAGGTGGGCGAAGGTCTTGGCCAGGGTCTGGACAAAGTTGCGCTGGGCGAGCTCGGCTTCGATCAGGGTGTCGATATCCGTGGCAAAATGCATCGCGCCATCGTGGGTGAGGCGGCTGGTGATTTCGAACCAGCGGGCGGTTCCATCGGTTTGTTCGATCTGCGTGCGGCTGTTTTGCTGCGTCGGACCACTCTCGCGGGCGATGTGCTCCAAAGATCGCGCGCCGCGGTCGGGATCGGTGGAGAGCTTGAGTTTCTCGAAGGCAGCATTGCTCCAGAGCACCGAACCGCTGGAATCAGTCGACCAGATCGGATTGGGCGCGACATCGAAAGCGGTGCTCAGGCGCTCCAGCTCCTCGCTCTGGACAAGGTAGAGATGCTGTGCGGCGGGACCCATCGGTTCGGCAGAGAGTGTGACCCGCACGCTTGGACCTTCGGGCGTGACCTGCATGACAGTAGGGGCAAGGTCGTCTGAGTGCAGGGTCAGAGGAACGCTCGGCAGCATGTCCGGCATGTCAGGAAACCGCGATGCGAAGATCTCGTGCAGATCGCTCCAGGCAAATCCGTCATTAAGCGGCGCATTTACCACATCACGGGCATCGGGCGTTGTGTCCATCAGCGTGCCATCGGAGTCGAAAAGAAAAACCGTTTCTGCGAACGCGCCTGTCTTCGCGCTGGCGGACAGGCGCCTTATCATGCGTTTGTACAGCGCCAAACACAGCAGGATGAGCGAAAAACCGGCTACAATTCCGATACTTAAGGCCAGCAAATCATTCAACTGTCAGTCCCGCTTTGGTTGATGTGGCAAGATTCCACCTAGCTAGAAAGTAGTTTACGAATTCTTAATCAAGCTTTCAATTTGAATGATTTCAGGCCTCGATCGGCTGGTTCTCCCCAAGACCGCCGCCCGCCTGTGCCACATCTGCAACAATCTTGCTGCGCGGCCAGACAACCTCGACCACCGCGCCGCGCCGTTCGCCAGAGGGGTGTCCGGCGGTGAAGGGGTCGGACGCATTGGCAAAGCTCAGCTCGGCGCCGCTGCGTTCCAGCAGGGTCTTTGCGATGAACAGGCCGAGCCCCATGCCTTCGTATTCCGGCCGGGCCTTGCGGTCTGCGTCACTGCGTCGACGGCGCATGAAAGGATCGCCGATACGCCCGAGAAGATGTTGTGGAAAGCCGCGCCCGTCGTCGATGATGCGGATCGAGATGACATCGTCCGTCCAGATGGTTTCGATCCAGACGGTGCTGGCGGCGAAGTCCACGGCGTTCTGCACGAGGTTGCGCAGGCCGTGGATGACTTCGGGGCGGCGCAGGATCTGCGGTTGGTTGAATTCGCCGCCGGGGCCGGGGCCCTCCTCCAGAACGATGTCCTTGCCCCGGTCCTGATGCGGCTCCGCAGCCTCGCGGATCACCTCGACGAGCGGCGCATACCGCATGTGCAGGTCGTCTTTGCCGGCGCGCCCCATGGAGCGCAGAATGTCGCGGCAACGGTCGGCCTGTTCGCGGATCAGCAGGGCATCTTCCTGAAGGTCCGGGCGGTCGTCGAGATCGTCGGCCAGTTCGGAGGAGGCCAGCTTGATCGTCGCCAAGGGCGTGCCAAGCTCATGGGCAGCGGCGGCCACAACCCCGCCCAGGTCGTTGAGTTTCTGCGCCCGCGCGAGGGCCATCTGGGTCGCGGCGAGGGCGTCGGACATGGAGTTCATCTCCCGCGTGATGCGACGGGTGTAGACCGAAATGAACACCAGCGCGATGGTGATCGCCGTCCACTGGCCATAGACGAAAAGATCGGGGATCCGCAGGATGAAGCCCATCTCTGTCCGCAATGGCAGGTGATAGAAGACCATACCGCTCACCAGCAGGAATGCGGTAAGCCCGAGGGTGAGCGTCGAGCGAAGCGAAAGCACCGAGGCCGAGACGGTGACGGGGGCCAGCACCAGCAAGGAAAAGGGATTGTGCAGGCCGCCGGTGAGGTAGAGCAGAAAGCACAGCTGCAGAAGGTCGAACATGACCATCAGGAAATTCTCGGTCTCCGAGAGGCGTTTGTTCTCGGGGAAGATGAAGATCGCCACGAGGTTGCCGATAACGGAGACACCGACCGCGAGATAACACAGGCCGAGTTCGAGTTGCAGATTATAGAGCTTCTGCGCCACGGTGATGGCGGTGAGCTGGCCGATGATGGCGAACCAGCGCAGGAGGATCATGGTTCTGAGGCGGATCCAGTTGCTGCGCTGATATTCGCTGGTCAGACCGATTTCACTATTTGCCATCTGCGCTCATTCGTCACTTGCGGGGACTGTGGAGATTGTTACCTGTCGCGAGCATCGACGCAATGGGAGAGCCTGAAATGCCGCGTTTAGCCTTGTTGTCCGCCAGTGTTGCGATTGTCGCCTTGCTTGGCGGTGTTTGGTACGTGACGCTCGGCTCCGGCAGCGATGATCCTTTCGCCCAGTGCCGGAGTACCGCCGTGGCTGGCGGGAGCGGTCAGATCGGTGGCCCGTTCGAGTTGATCAATTCAGACAGGGAGTTGGTGTCCGACAAGGATGTGATCACCGAGCCCTCGCTGATCTACTTTGGCTACACCTTCTGCCCGGATGTCTGCCCGATGGATACGGTGCGCAATGCCGATGCGGTGGATGTGCTGGCCGAGCAGGGGTATTCGGTGACGCCGGTCTTCATCTCCATCGACCCGGAGCGTGACACGCCCGACGCGGTCGGCGATTTTGCCTCGAACATCCATGACAAGATGATCGGCCTCACCGGCAGTGCGGAGCAGGTCAAGGCGGCGAGCCGGGCCTACAAGACCTATTACAAGGCGCAGCCTGCCGAGGATGATTACTACCTCGTGGATCACTCGACCTTCACCTACCTGGTGCTGCCCGAGGCGGGGTTTGTCGAATACTTCCGGCGCGAGGTGGCCCCGGAGGCGATGGCGGAAACGGTCGCCTGCTTTATCGATGCGTCGTGATCGCAGAGTCCCGCAGTATGCCTACAGTTTGACCGTGGTGCATCCGAGCGCTAAAACTTCGGAACGCAGGCAAAAATGTCCGGGGAGGACGGGGTTTGGCAGACAGCAATACCGACGATCTTGGTGAGGATCGGAGCCTTCTTCTTGTCGATGACGATGAGCCGTTTCTGAAGCGACTGGCCAAAGCGATGGAGAAGCGCGGTTTCGATGTCGAGACTGCCGGATCTGTCGCTGCGGGGCGCGCTGTCGCCACGGCTCGGCCGCCCGCCTATGCCGTTGTGGATCTACGGCTTGAGGACGGCAACGGGCTCGATGTGGTCGAAGTGCTGCGCGAAAAGCGTCCGGACAGCCGTGTGGTGGTTCTGACGGGCTATGGCGCTATTGCGACGGCCGTTGCAGCGGTGAAGATCGGGGCGACAGATTACCTGTCGAAACCCGCGGATGCCACTGACATCACAAATGCGCTGCTGGCCAAGGGCGACGATCTGCCGCCGCCACCGGAGAACCCGATGAGCGCCGACCGCGTGCGCTGGGAGCATATCCAGCGGGTTTATGAGCTGTGCGACCGCAACGTGTCTGAAACCGCGCGGCGGCTGAACATGCATCGGCGGACCCTGCAGCGGATCCTGGCGAAACGATCACCGCGATAGGCGGTGCCTTCGGGTGAAGGTGACAATCCTGCCGGGACGGAGTTTTGCCTGGCGGCTCTGACCCGGCGTCGCCATGGGCAGAGATCCCCTGAGGTTTTCTGGGGCCATAGGCCGGCAGATCAGGAGAGGCCGAGACGGTTTCGCGCGGCGAGACTGCGGGTTTCGATCTCTGCCATGGATGCAATGTACCATGACAGATCGGCCGGATCGGAAGCCTGTGCCGCTTCGAGGGACGCACGGCCCTGACCGGCGCGTCTCGCGCTCAGGGCAAGGGCTTCGGCGACGGCGACGCGGGCTTGCTGCATGTGGGTGAGGCGGGTGGCGTGTTCGGCTTCGGTGAGATGGCCAGAGGCGCGCTCGGCGTCGAGCATGTCCATTTCTTCTGCCTGTTCGCGCAGCATGGCGTTGATGCCGGAGTCGATGCTGTCGAGGGCGGCGAAGGTTTGGGTGATCGCCGGGGCGAGAGCGTTCTTGTTCAGGGGGCCGTTGTCCGTGGTCAGGCTGCGCAGGGCGCCGAGGGTACGCCCCATGAGATCGCGTTCGGAACACTGTGCCATGGCTGGATCGGAAAGCGTGCCGCTGCAGTCGCCAGCGGGGGCCTTGGCCTGAAGCAGGATGTCGCGGATGCTGTCTTCGAGGGCGATGGCCTCTTCCGTGATGGCCCGTTCGCGTGCGGAGGTTACAGCGACCGGTTCAACAAGAAAGCTGGTGTCATTGCGTGAGGTTTCGAGAAGGGACTTGGTCTGACTGCAGGCGGAGAGGGAAACAATCACCATCGCCAGCATGCCGCATTTGCGAATTTTCACGTCCAACCTCCTGTAGTGAAACCACTGTTCGGTTGGCTAGAATTCGAATGCGGCAAGAATGCGGCGGATTGTTTCGCAATTAGCGCCAATGCGTGGAGTGTGCCTTTTGCCGCACAATTCCACCGCTCAGAGTGGGTGACGTTTTACGATGCGGTCGACGATGGTGCCGTCGGGGCGCGTGTGATCGCTCGGGATCACGTGATCATCCACAAAGCCGAGCCTGGTGTAGAAGGCAAGACCGCCGGTGTTGTCGGCAGTGATCTTGGCCAGGATCGCCTCGCCGCCGCGTTCGCGGCAATCCGCCAGGGTCTTGCGGAACAAGGCCTGTCCAGCGCCCGTCACCGGGCGCTGCCGGTCCGTGAAGCTGCCGATGCTGTAGAAATCAGGACCGTCCTGAAACGCGGCCAGAAAGCCGACGACGCGGCCCGCGCTGAGCGCGACGTTACAGACGGGCGGCTCCTGCCGGTATTTCGTGTCGAGGGTGGCGACATCGAAGGGCGTTTCATAGGCGGTGGTGCCGCCGAGGCCGATGATATGGTTGAGGATGCGGACGCAGGCGGGCACGTCCTCGGGTCGCATCTCGCGGGTTTCAAGCATCTAAAGCGCTCCGATCAATGTTGAAAAGCGTGCGGTGAACTCTTCGCGCACCTGCACTGGCGGGCGGAGCAGGATGGTGAGATCGGCGATCATTGCCTCATCCGGAGCACCGAAGAGTTTGTTGGCCTCCGCGCGGGTGAACCCGGCGATCTGCGTGGCTTCCATCCAGGCGCTGATGTGGTCGGCTTTCTTGATCTGCTTCTTCAGGCGCACGGGCGTAACGGCAGGAAGGCCGAAGCGGATGTGGATGGCGGCGGTCAGCCGTTTGTCGAGCGCGTCATAGTTGGGACCGACGGCAGATTTCACAGGGGAAATCATGTCTCCGATCACGTATTCTGGCGCGTCATGCAGCAGGGCGGTGAGACGCTGGATCGGTGTGGCATTCGGCACGAGGCGGGCAAAAAGCTCTTCGACCAGAAGGGAATGCTCGGCCACGGTATAGGCGTAATCGCCATGCGTCTGACCATTCCAGCGCGCCACGAAAGCGAGGCCGTGCGCGATGTCTTCGATCTCGATGTCGACGGGCGTGGGGTCGAGCAGGTCGAGCCTGCGACCGGAGAGCATGCGCTGCCATGCGCGGGGTTGCTTTGCCATGTTTTGCCTCGGTTTACCGCGGTTGAGCGAGGAAGATCGCGTTGCGCTCCAGCCCGCCACAAAGCTGATAGCCGACGCTCGGGAAATGCTCACCCAGAAAATCGCGGTACATCGCGCGTTGCCACGGTCGTTCGGCTTCGAGAATGATCATCGGGGCACTGTCGCGGATCAGGCGTGTGGCCCCGAGTAGCGCCTGTTTCTCAAAGCCTTCGACGTCAAGGTGGAGGACGGAGACGTCCCGTCCGGGCGCGACAAGGCTGTCGAGCGTCACAACCTCCACCATGACGGTATCGCCGGGATTCTCCTCCTCATCGGTGATGATCTTGGCGCGCGCGGCGCTGGCACTGCCGCCCTTTCGGCTCAATTGCAGGGGAAGCTGGCCGGGTGCATCGCCGACGGCGACGGGCGACAGAACAGCATTGGTCAGACCGTTCAGTGCGATGGTCTGTTCAGCGGCGGCAAAGCTGAGTGGATTCGGCTCGAAGCTGATCAGCCGCGCGCCGGGGGCAAGACAGGAACAAAGCGCTGGAAAGAAATCCCCGATAAACGCGCCGCCAGTCACGATATCGCCATCCCCAAGACGGCGCCGCATCAGCCGCAGGGTGTTCGGCTCATAGACCTCTCCAGCGGCCAAGACCTTTGGAATCTCGCGCTTTTCATAGGCTGCCGGCACACAGTAGAAACCATATTCGTTGACGCAGATGCGGTGATCGAAGTCCACGGTGACCGTCCTCCGGTTAACCCGGCGTTCATTGACTCACCCATGCCACTTGTTGTCAATCGGGCAACCCTTTGCTAACCGGACACGACTAATACGTGTGTCATCAGGAGCAAGAGGCATCATGACTCAGGACTACGTCGTCAAAGACATTTCCCTCGCCGGGTTCGGCCGCAAGGAGCTGGACATTGCAGAGACGGAAATGCCCGGGCTGATGGCTCTGCGCGAGGAGTATGGCGAGAGCAAGCCGCTCAAGGGCGCGCGCATCGTCGGCTCGCTGCATATGACCATCCAGACCGCCTGTCTGATCGAGACTCTGGTCGCGCTGGGCGCGGATGTGCGCTGGGCGTCGTGCAACATTTTCTCCACGCAGGATCACGCAGCAGCGGCGATTGCAGAAGCGGGCATTCCGGTTTTCGCGATCAAGGGTCAGAGCCTTGAGGAACATTGGGACTATCTCGACAAGTCCTTCCAGTTTGCGGACGGGCCGAACATGATCCTCGACGACGGCGGCGATGCGACGCTGTACGTGCTGCTTGGTGCCCGCGCCGAGGCCGGTGAAGAGATCATTCCGGTGCCGCAATCCGATGAGGAAGCGGTCATCAAGGCACAGATCAAGAAACGCATGGAGCAGTCTCCGGGCTGGTTCACCAAGGTGCGTGACGCGATCAAGGGTGTCTCCGAAGAGACCACCACCGGCGTGCACCGCCTGTATGATCTGCACAAGAACGGCCAGCTGCCCTTCCCGGCGATCAACGTCAACGACAGCGTCACCAAGTCGAAGTTCGACAACAAGTACGGCTGCAAGGAATCGCTGGTCGACGGCATCCGCCGCGCGACCGACGTGATGATGGCCGGCAAGGTTGCCGTGGTCTGCGGTTATGGCGATGTGGGCAAGGGCTCTGCGGCATCGCTGGCTGGCGCCGGTGCGCGGGTCAAGGTGACAGAGGCTGATCCGATCTGCGCGCTGCAGGCGGCGATGGACGGCTTCGAGGTGGTTCTTCTGGAGGATGTGGTGGCCAGCGCGGACATCTTCATCACGACCACCGGCAACAAGGACGTGATCCGCATCGAGCACATGCGCGAGATGAAGGACATGGCGATCGTTGGCAACATCGGCCACTTCGACAATGAAATTCAGGTGGCGAACCTGAAGAACCACAAGTGGACCAACATCAAGGACCAGGTGGACATGATCGAGATGCCCTCGGGCAGCCGTCTGATCCTGTTGTCCGAAGGGCGCCTGTTGAACTTGGGTAACGCCACGGGCCATCCGTCCTTTGTCATGTCAGCCAGCTTCACCAATCAGGTGTTGGCTCAGATGGAGCTTTGGAACAATGGTCAGAGCTACGAGAACGGCGTTTATATCCTGCCCAAGCATCTCGATGAAAAGGTTGCGCGCCTGCACCTTGGCCGCATCGGCGTGAAGCTGACCACGCTTTCGGCGGAGCAGGCGGCCTATATCGGTGTCACACCCGAAGGCCCGTTCAAGCCGGAGCATTATCGCTACTGATCCCGCGGCAGGTGCGGGGCACAGTCCCGCCCTCCAGATGGATGGATCTGACGGTCGCGCGAGGGAAGCCTCGCGCGGTTTTTCGTTGTGAGCTTGGCCTTTGCCGGACGCTCCGCCTATGGTTCGCGCAGTGACAGCAAGGGAGCAGGGCAATGCGTATCATCATTCTCGGAACCGGGGCCATCGGGGGGGCGCTGGCGGTGGAATTGGTGCGGAGCGGGGCAGAGGTCCTCTGCGTCGCGCGGGGTGCGCAGCTTGAAGCGATCCGGTCCAGGGGGCTGCGTTTGCAGGCGCCGGGCATGGATGTGACGGCGCAGGTGCCCGTGGTTGCACATCCGTCGGAGGTGGATTTTCGAGCGGACGATATGATCCTGCTTTGCATGAAGACTCAGCACACCGTGGCCGCGCTGGAGGATCTGGCGGCCGCCGGGGTCATGGAGCAGCCGATTTTTTGTCTGCAGAATGGCGTGACCAACGAGCGCATGGCGCTGCGACGCTTCCCGAATGTTCACGGGGTGCTGGTCATGGTCCCTGCGACGTTGGTCGAGCCGGGGCACGTGGCAGTGTTTTCCACGCCAAAGCTTGGGATTCTGGATGTCGGGCGCTATCCCGCTGGCAGCGATGCGGCGGATGCGGCGCTTGTCGAGAGGTTGCAGGCGACGCGTCTGGCGGCCTTTGTCGATCGGGATGTGATTACCGGGAAGTACGGAAAACTTTTGGTTAATCTGAATAATATCGTCGAGGCGATCCTTGGCCGGGGTGTGGAGGTGCCGGAGATCAAGGCTGCTTTGAAAGCGGAGGCGGAGGCAGTTCTGACCGCTGCGGGGACCGCGTGGCGTAAGGCGGACTCGAGCGATCCGCGCCGCGATGCGTTTCTGAATGTCACGGAGATCGAAGGCGTCTCGCGCATTGGTGGATCGACGACGCAAAGCCTGATGCGGGGTGCCGGATCTGTTGAGACGGACTATCTCAACGGTGAGATTGTCCTGATGGCGCGGATGCACGGCGTTCCTGCTCCGGTGAACGAGCGGATTTGCCGGATTGCCAGTGCGATGGCCCGTGCGCGCGAAAAGCCGGGTGCGTTAGACGCGAAGATGTTGATGCGCAAGCTGGGCCTCTGAGCCGGGTTCTCCGGACCAAGTGAGCCGTTTCAAGGGATTTTCCCCTAGATTTGTGCGTTTTGCTTGTCCAATGTGCATGTGAATAAAAACTGTGGACATACCTCAAGGGAGAGTGAACAGATGGGAAAACGTGACGATCTGATCGAGAAATACGCAGACGATCTGAAGAGCAAATGCGGTATGGAGCCGGACATGGACCTGCTCCGGAAGGTGACCATTGGCTGCGGACCGTCGATTTACGATGCGGATGCGTCGACCGTCGCGTCGAGTCAGGACGGCGAACTGGAGACGGTGAAGAACAACTTTCTCATCAAGAAGCTTGGTCTGAGCGACGGACCCGAGCTGATGGATGCGATTCAATCTGTGATCGAGACATATGGTAAATCCGAGCGCAACAAGTATCGCGCCGTGGTTTATTACATGCTGACCAAGCATTTCGGCAAGGAAGCTGTATACGGTTAAACCTGTTTTACAGGGTTATTGTGAGGGGCTCCCGATCGGGGGCCTCTTTTTTGGTTCAGGTTGAGATAAATTGACGACAGTGCGGATTTGCCCGCGAGTTCATAACCGCCTACAACTGGGTTAAGACAGGCCAGAAGGCCGGACCAATTCGGTTTCGCGTGTGGTGCGTAGGGAGCACGCGGGGTGACGGGGGTGCCGGGCTTTTGTTTGGCACCCCCGGTTTTACGGTTTCAGAACAGCGTTAGAACCAGACCCATGATGGCACAAGCCAGCGTGACATAGCCGCCGTCGATCACCATAAACATGGCGGCGCGGGCCGTCTGCAAAGAGCCCGCGCCATGGCTCTGGGATGGCGTCTCAGCCGGTGAGGCCAGCCATATCACACAGAATGCGCCATTCTTCCGCGGTCACGGGCTGCACTGACAGGCGGGAATTCTTGACCAGAACCATGTTCGACAGCCGCTCGTCGGCCTTGATATCATCCAGTGTGACCGGCGTTTTGGCGGTTTCCAGCGCCTTGATGTCGACACACTCCCAACGGTCATCGTCGGTCTTGCTGTCGGGATGCGCCTCGGCGATGATCTCGACGGTGCCGACAATCGCGCGCTCCTTCTGGGAATGATAGAAGAAACCGCGATCGCCGAGCTTCATCTCTCGCATGAAATTGCGGGCCTGATAGTTGCGCACACCGTCCCACTCTTCGCCCGCGTCGCCCTTGGCCCGCTGATCATCCCAGCCCCAGGCCGAGGGTTCGGATTTGAAGAGCCAGTATTTCATCCGCCGACAACCCGCTTCCACGGGATCAGGGAGACACTCTCGAAAAGGCCAGCCTTGGCGTAGGGATCGTTGTCGGCCCAGTCCTGTGCGGCGGCCTTATCGGTGACGTCGAGGATCACGAGGCTGCCGCACATCTCGCCCGCGTCGTCCAGCAACGGCCCGGCCTGATTCACCACGCCAGTGGCTTCGATATAGGTAAGATGCGCGTCTCGGTTGTCTTTGCGAACCTGTAGGGCGTCTTGTTTATCGTGGGCGATCAGGGCGATGAGCATGGTCTATTCCTCTTTCAGGGGTCTGGAAAGCAGTTGGTTCATGGCTTCGGGCACGGTCAACGCCCCGGTGGTCAGCTCGGCGACAGCGGCGCAGACGGGCAGCGGCAGACCGCGTTGCTGGGCGATTTGCGCAACCGCGCGGGCCGTGGCGGCGCCTTCGACCGTCACGGTTGGATCAAACGCCTCGCCCCGTCCAAGAGCAAGCCCATAGCGGAAGTTGCGCGACAGGTCCGAGGTGCAGGTCAGCGTCAGATCCCCAAGTCCGGACAGCCCGGCCAGGGTTTCCGGCTTTGCGCCCAATGCCGCCGCAAGCCGTGTCATCTCGGCGAAACCGCGGGTCATCAGCGCCGCGCGGGCGCTGTCGCCCAATCCGGCTCCGATGCAGGCGCCGCAAGCAATGGCGATGACGTTCTTCAGCGCACCGCCCAGTTCGGCCCCCGCAACATCCGTGGTGCGATAGAGCCGGAGCGTCGGAGTCGAGAGCCACTCTTGCAAGGTCTGTCCCAGCACATCGTCCGCGCAGGCTAGCGTCAAGGCTGTGGGCAATCCGCGCGCGATATCGGCGGCGAAGCTTGGGCCGGTCAGGATGGCAGGCTGCGCCTCGGGCCAGTGCTTCGCAAGGATCGCTGCGGGGCCTTGTAGGGCGGTCAGGTCGATACCTTTGCAGCAGGCGACAAGGGTCTTGCCGGTCAGGCTACCCGGGATTTGCCCGGCAAAGCTTTCCAGACTTTGCATGGGCATCGAAAACAGCAGGGCAGCTTCATCCAGAGCGATTTCGAGGTCGGCCGTCACGGTCACGTTTTCCGGCAACTGCATCCCCGGCAAGCGGGGGCTTTCGCGGTTCTCTGTCAGGTGCCGCGCATCGCGGGCCCAAAGCGTAACGGGGCGTTTTTGGCCGATGGAAATGGCAAGAGCGGTGCCGAACGCTCCGCCGCCTAGGATCGAGATGCTCATGCCTTGGCACCCTTCTTGCCCGATCCAACCAGCGGCATGGCGTGTCGGTCCAGTGGCCAGCGGGGGCGCGCGGCGAGGGCCATATCGGAGGTTTGGCCCAAGGCAAAGAGTTCCGATCCGGCATAGGCGATCATCGCGGCGTTATCGGTGCACAAGCGCAACGGCGGGGCGGTGAATATAAGGCCGGTGTCCGAGCAAACAGTCTCTAACGCACCGCGAAGGGCCTGATTTGCGGCCACGCCACCGGCGACGGCCAGGGCCGGATTGGCGGGATTTTCCGCCAGATAAAGCAAGATGGCGCGGCGGGTTTTTTCCGTCAGAACGTCGCGCACGGCGGCCTGGAATCCGGCGCAGAGGTCAGCGCGGTCCTGCCGCGTCAGGCCGCCGTTCCCGGCGATCAGCGCATCACGCTGACGCAGGATGGCGGTCTTGAGGCCGGAGAACGACAGATCACAGCCCTCCCGGTCGAGCAAGGGCCGGGGCAGGCGAAACCGGCTTTCATCCCCCAGGGCTGCTTCTGCCTCGACTGCGGGTCCGCCCGGCTGCGGCAGGCCAAGAATGCGGGCAGTCTTGTCGAAGGCCTCACCGGGGGCGTCGTCGATGGTGCCGCCAAGACGGGTAAAGTTCTCTGGCCCGCGCACAACGAGAAACTGGCAATGACCACCGGAGACGAGAAGCATCAGATAGGGGAAGTCCAGCCCATCGGTCAGGCGCGGCGTCAGCGCGTGCCCGGCAAGGTGATTGACCCCGATCAGCGGTTTGTTCAGGCCGGTGGCGAGGCCCTTGGCCAGCATGACGCCGGAGAGCACGCCGCCGATGAGGCCCGGGCCTGCAGTAACGGCGATGGCGTCGATCTCGCGCAGCGTCACCCCGGCCTCTTTAAGGGCCTGTTCCACGCAGAGGTCGAGACGTTCTGCATGGGCGCGCGCGGCGATCTCCGGAACCACGCCGCCAAAATCGGCATGCAAACTGTTTTGGCCCATCACGACAGAGGACAACACGTCACGGTCGCGCAGGACGGCGGCGGCGGTGTCGTCGCAGCTGCTTTCAAGGCCGAGGATCAAGGGGGGAGGGGTCATCCGCCGTTCCCGTTGCGTTACGTTGCCTTGCCGAGTACCACCTGCACAGTCGCCCCACAATCCCGGAGACCCGATGGCCAAACCGTTGCCCATTCTACTTATGACGCGCCCTAAGGCGCAGGCAGAGGATGTGGTGGCTGCGTTGCGGGATGCAGGCGCGCGGTTCGATGCGATCTATGCGCCGCTGATTGGGGTGGCGTGGACCGGAGCGATGCCCGAACAGGAGGGGCTCGGTGGGCTGATCTTTACTTCCGCCAATGGTGTGAGGGCCTGGGCACAGCGGGGCGGGCGCAGCGATCTTCCCTGCTATGCAGTTGGCGGGGCGACGGCGGCGGCGGCGGCGGACGCGGGGTTGCAGGCGATTTCGGCGGATGGAAACGCGGAGGACCTGATTGCCTTGCTCGCTGAACGCAAGCCGGAGGGCGCGTGGCTGCACGTGCGCGGGGTGCACAGCCGGGGTGATGTGGCCGGGCGGTTGAGCGCGGCGGGCATGCACATCGAAGCCTGCGTGCTCTATGATCAGCCGGCTTTGGAGCCGACGGCGGAGGCGCTGGACGCTCTGGCGGGCAAAGCTCCGGTGGTCGCGCCCCTCTATTCGCCCAGAACTGCCGCGCTTTTCGCCAGATTGCCGATAAAAGCGCCGCTTCTTGTCGCGGGCCTCAGTCAGGCTGTGGTCAAGCCCGTCGCGGCGCTCCATATATACAAACAGAAAATCGCAACACGTCCCGAATCCGACGCGATGCTGGCCGCTGTTCTGGAAATGCTGGAATTTGCAGGGGAATCGGGCGAGAGTTGAAGGCTATGACCGGCGCGACCGGCATGGGCGCGCGGGACAAGTGAAAGGGTGACGACACGTGGCAAAGGCAAAGTCCAACAAGCCCTCGGACAAGACCGAGGCAGAAGATGCCAAACCCGATGACACGGCAGAGGCCGTGACCGAAACCGGCGACGACACGGCGCGCCCGGATCAAGGCATCAGCGCCGCTGATGCGGATGGAAATGGCGCTGCGGTGACGTCTGAATCTGAAGGCGGCGGTGTCGATGAGGCGCAGGATACTTCTGAGGCGTCAGAGGAAAAGACGCTTGAGGTGCCGCAGAACGCGGGCGACGCGCTGATCCGCCCCAAATCTTTGGACGACGAGGCGGGCGATGACACTGGCACCGCACCGGGCGGGGATGATCTGGCGTCCGAACAGGAGGAGATCCCGGCCGCTGCCCCGGTTCCGGTGGTTCAGGAAAAGGTCGTCGAGCGCAAGGGCGGCTTTGTCCCGGCGCTCATTGGCGGGGTCGTGGCCGCGGCGCTGGGCTTTGGTGCCGCGCAGATGGACCTGTTCGGCGGTGCCGAGCAGAGCGCATTCGAGCAGGAGGCCCGCGCCACCATCGAGGCCCAGTCGGAGCAGATCGCCCAACTTCAATCCGATCTCGAAGACGCGAAGGCCGCAATCGGGATCATCGACCTTCAGCCGCTGACCACTTCGGTGGGCGGGGTCGAGGATTCGCTGAGCGGCTTGAGCGAGGGGCAGGCTGCGCTGGAAAGCCAGATTGCCGCCTTCGACAGCCGGCTGACAGCGGTCGAGAAAGCGCCGGTTGCCGATGCGGTCGGACCGGAAGCGATCGCCGCATACGAGCGTGAGCTTGAAGAGCTGCGCCAGGCGATTACCGCGCAGAAGCAGGCGGTGGAGCAACAGAAAGCCGAGATCAAGGCCATGGCCGAAGAGGCGCTGGCCAACAATGCCGAGGCGGAGGGGCAGGCAACCCTCGCCGCGAGCCGTGGCGCCGCCGCTGAAGTGATCGCCATGGCGCAGGAAGGCAAGCCCTATGCCACACCGCTGGAGATGCTGTCGGGCAATGGCGTGACAGTGCCCGATGTCCTGGCGTCCCACGCAGAAGAGGGCGTGACGACACTGACCGCGCTGGCCACCGATTTCCCGGATGTTGCGCGGGATGCGCTGGCTGCTGCGCGCCGTGCTGGGCCCGATGGAGAGGGCGGGGGCGGCATTGCCAACTTCCTGTCGAACCAGCTCGGCGCCCGCTCCGTCCAGCCGCGCGCCGGGGACGATCCCGATGCGATCCTCTCCCGTGCCGAGGCCGCCGTGAAGGATGGCGATCTGGACGCCGCGCTGACCGAGATCGCCGCTCTGCCCCAAGAGGCGCAGGCTGAATTGTCGATATGGACCGAGCGCGCCGAGGCGCGCCGGGATGTGCTCGCTGCGGCGCAGTCGCTCGCCCAAGACTTGAATAACCAATAAGGGTCACGAAATGCTTTGGTCACTTATCAAGATTGTCGTTTTTGTCGCGCTTATCGCGGCCCTGACCCTTGGCGCTGGCTATCTGATGGAAAGCTCTGGCGGCGTTCAGATCACGGTGGCGGGGACAGAATACACCCTCGGGCCGCTGCAGTCGGTGATTGCCGCGCTGATCTTGGTCGCCTTGGTCTGGCTGTTCTTCAAGGTCTTCGGCCTGCTGATTGCGACGTTGAAATGGATCAACGGCGACGAAACCGCGCTGAGCCGCTATTTCGACCGCAACCGCGAACGCAAGGGATTTCAGGCGCTGTCTGAAGGCCTTATGGCGCTCGCGTCCGGCGAAGGGCGTCTGGCGATGGCCAAGGCGACGAAAGCGGACAAGTACCTTCATCGGCCTGACCTGACCAACCTGATCACGGCCCAGGCCGCAGAAATGATCGGTGATCGCAAGAAGGCGGAAGAGGTCTACAAGCGCCTGCTGAAGGACGAAAACACCCGGTTTGTCGGGGTGCGCGGTCTGATGAAGCAGAAGTTGGCAGCGGGCGACACGGACACGGCGCTGAAGCTGGCCGAGCGCGCCTTTGCCATCAAACCCAAGCATGTCGAGATTCAGGACACGCTCCTGCGGTTGCAGGCGGAAAGCTCCGATTGGGTTGGCGCGCGCAAGACGTTGGAAACCAAGTTGAAGACCGGAACGCTGCCGCGCGATGTCTTCAAGCGGCGCGATGCGGTTCTGGCGCTCTCCGAGGCGCAGGAGATTCGTGATGACAAGGCCAGCGGTGACGCGGCGGAGGCGGCGATCAAGGCCAACAAGGCTTCACCGGACCTTATTCCGGCTGCAGCGATGGCGGCCCGTGGATACATCGCCCAGAACCGCAAACGCAATGCGATCCGAATTCTGAAAAAGGCCTGGGAGGTGCATCCCCACCCCGATCTGGCCGCAGCCTTTGCCGCCATCGAGCCGGACGAAACGCCGGATCAGCGGGTGAAGCGCTTTGGCGCGCTGACCTCCATCAAACCCGATCACCGGGAGACAAAACTGCTCAAGGCCGAACTCAACCTTGCGGCAGAAAATTTCCCCGAAGCGCGACGGTCGCTTGGGGATCTGGTCGAGACCGATGCGGATGCGCGGGTTCTGGCGATCATGGCCGCGATTGAAAAAGGCGAAGGCGCGCCGGACAGCGTGGTGCGGGGCTTTCTTGCCAAGGCTCTGACAGCGCCGCGCGGCCCGCAATGGGTCTGTGACAACTGCAACACGATCCACGCGCAATGGGCGCCGCTGTGTTCGAATTGCGGGGCGTTCGACACGTTGAGCTGGACCAAGCCGCCGCAATCCGAAGTTGTTCTGCCGGCCGGTGCGGACATGCTGCCGCTGATTGTGGGTGCGCTTGAGGATCATTCCAAAGCGCCGGTTCCGGTGGACGATCCCGCCGAGCCAAATGTGAAACCCACGCCGACCGAGGCTGAAGATGCGGAAGTCATCGAGACCGAGGCGGCGACAGAGGGCGCCGAGACCGAGAAGGCAAGATAACCCGTTTCTGACGGCGGGCTGTTTGCCAATAGCCCGCCCGCAAAGCGCCGCAGTGGCATAACTGACAGTGCGACGGTGCTTGATTCGTGCTGGGCACCGGGCCGTTGCGGGCATTTCGGCTCCACCAGCTGGCCGACATTCCCGGAAGCGGAAAAAGACGCCAAATGGTGGAAACGCCGCGAGCAACGCCCGGACACGGTGAAGGGCGAGCCGCTTGACCGTAGTCCTGGGTTTCGCGTGAATGACAGTGTGCCGCGAGGCGTCAGGAAGCCCCTTGGTTTTGGAGCAGGCTTTGAGGCTTGGATATCCCAAGTCACATGCAATGCCCAAGTTGCGCCACCCATACGTCAACGGCGCGCTGCACATTTGCCGGTTCGGCGGATGGTGATTGGGAATGGTGCCTCAAGAGGGACTCGAACCCCCGACCTTGTCCTTACGAAGGACCTGCTCTACCAGCTGAGCTATTGAGGCGGACCGCCCGTGCGTTTAAACGGAGTGAGCGATCCGTTCAAGCGTTTTCCACATGGAAAGCAGCGAGAATCTTGTCGTCGCTTTTCGGGTCCATTTGGCCAACAATCGCGCTGGGAATGCAGTCACCGTGTTTGCGGTTCAGGGGCTTGGCAATCGCGCGGAAGTTCCACAGCACACTCAGGCCGTGGATCGCCGCTCATCGGCCTTGGCCTTGCCGACGCGCGGGATGATTTGGGTCCACCTTGTAAGATGGTCCGGTCGACTTGTACGGAGCCTCAGCGGCATCGTGGACCGCGAAAACCTGTTACCTGTGTTCATCGGTCAGCCAGGCGGTCACAGAGCCCGGTTCAGTCGCTCGCACGATCGTCGCTTCCGATGCCTTCCTCATGCTGGCCATCGGGTCGCAAAGGAAACCGATACCCGGCGGAGTACGGGTTTCCTTTGGGCAATCTGCGCTCTGCGGATTGCGGGCGATCACGGAAAAGGTATTGGCTCGCGCGGAACCCCGAGACCGGGCTCCGAATTGCGCGCTCGCGGGTTTGACAGCGGACCCATCAGGTTATTAACCTGAGTTAAGAAGTCAGCGTCTCGGTCGTCGGGATTGCGATCTGGATGGTTGACCAGTGAAGGGGCGAGATGGCCGCCTGAACAGAGGTCAACCCAATACATTGCGCACCAGCGGGATTGATGCGTTTTTGATTTTTAATGTGCATGCCGGTGCATGTGACTGAAACATAGAATTATTCCGTGCAAGGACGGCCCCGGACATCTGCGCACGTTCAGAAAGACATGATGAAAACGATTAATTATGCAGTGGCCTCCATGACCCTCCTCGCCTCCGGTGCATCGGCACAAACTCTGTTGAGCGGTGATCACAGCATCGACGGAAAGATTTGTTTTGGCACGGAGTGCACGGCGTCCGAGTCCTTTCCACCGACCGTCGAGGTCATGATCAAAGCGCCAGACAACAGGTTCTATATCAACGATACGTCGACGGTTGCCGGAGATCCGACCAACGATTGGGCCTTGGTCTTCAACGACGAATCTCAGAACGGCGAAGAGTATTTCGAGGTCTATGACGTGGACAGCGACAGCGTCCTGATGCACCTGGCTGCCGGGGCACGGGAGGATTCTATCTTCCTCGATTCCAACAGCAACGTCGGTTTCGGGACGTCGATCCCGCTGTCCAACCTGCACATCGTTGACGGCACTCAGCCGACCTTCCGGCTTGAAGAAACAAGCAGCGGGCAGTCGTGGGAATTCCTGAATGGCGGGGATCTGGGTATCATCGACCGGTCGAACCTCACCGAACCGTTCCGCATCGTGCCCGGTTCACCGACGGACACCATGCACCTCGAGGCCAACGGATTTGTAGGTCTTGGTACAGATCAACCAGCGGCCCGCCTGCATGTGTCTTCTGCCAACGGCACCGCGAAGGTACTGGTCGAGGACACTGGTCCCAAGGCAGTGCGTGAAATGTTCGCGATGAAGAACAACGGGGGTTCCTACTTTACCTTCGACAATACGGATAGCGGCACGACTTGGTATTTCGTCCATGAAAACAACGCGCCGAACCGGTTCATCATCACCGATGCCGTTGCAGATGGGCCGGAGATGACGCTTACGGCGGATGGCGATCTGACGATCGAGGGCGAGTTGTTCACTGCCGGGTCCTGTGCCGCAGGCTGTGATCGGGTCTTTGATGCGGATTACCCGCTGCCAACGATTGCCGAGCAGGGCGCCATGATGCGCGAGATGAAGCATCTGCCCAACGTTGGCCCAACGCCGGAGGACGGCCCGTTCAACCTGACCCGGATGTCGGGCGGCATGCTCAACGAGCTTGAAAAAGCGCATCTGTACATCGGACAGTTGAGTGATGCGCTGGAGGCGCAGCAACGGGTAAACGCCGACCTCGAAGCCCGTCTGGCGCGGATTGAGGTGCAGATGCAGGCGCAATGACGCGACGCGGATGCGCCGGGTAGCCTTGTCAGCCTGACGTCTGTCGCGCATATCTTGCATCATGCCGAGGGACGAACGGAACATGCCATGACGCTTTACCCGGCGCTGCGCGGGCTTGACGCTACAAAAGCCGATCTTCGGGACCGGCTCTATACGTCCCTCCATCACCTGATTTTCGAGGCGGGGCAAGGAATTGCACCCGATACCGTGACCCAGGATCTTGTGTCGGGTCTGACGCGTGAGGCCCGGCCCTATCCTGCGCCTGTCGTTTTTGCCGCCCATGCCGCCCTGCTGAAAGCCGCGCAAGCCAAGGACGAGGCGGGCTTTGCCGCTGCCTGCAACGATTTGTTGGAGGCCGCCCCGGCAGGCACGGCCGCGCCCGAGCGTCCTGCCGTGTTGCGCTTCGGCGCGCCGGATCTGTCGCGCACCGGTCTGCGCCTCCTGCGTCCGGCGTTTCAGGACGACGTAGGGCTGATGACTGATCTCGACGCCCCGGACCACGAAACGGCGGAGGCGGCAGAAACCGCGCTGATGCAGGCGCTGGGCGGGCTGCGTGCGGCGGCGCCGACGTGGCATGCGGACCTGTGCGGTCTTGTCTCACAACTGCTATTGGCGGTGCCGGGGCCAACCAGCGCCGGCCATTTCGGCGGCGCGTCCAGCTTCGACGCCTTCGGGGCGCTGTTGTTCAATGCGCAGTCGCTGACAAGCCCGGAGCAGGCGCTCATGGGGCTTGTCCATGAGGCCGCGCATCTGCGGCTGTTCCTCTACCATCTGGCCGATCCGGTTTTGCTCAATGACAGCGAGGCGCGGTATTGCTCGCCGCTGCGTCGCGAGCCGCGTCCGATGGAGGGCATTTTCCACGCGGCCTGGGTCTCGGCCCGGATGGTTGCCGCGGCGCAGGCCGTCCGCGCCAGCGCCCAGGCACCGGATTGGTCCGAGGCCCTGTTGCCGTTGGAATCCGGTGCGAGGCAGGCCTTCGGGGATTGCCTCCCGGTCTTACAAAGCGATGCGCAGTTCACGCCCTTTGGGCAAACCCTGTTTCATGATGCGCGGGAGGCTCTGAATGCCGGTTGAGGCCGGAAATTTCGGGGATGCGTTTCTGACGCATGTTCTGGCTGATCCGGAGGCCCCGATGATTGCGCGCGAGGGCGCGATCCTCACGCGGGGTGCCTTCATGGCGCGCGCCGCCGCGTTGGCCCGGGTCTTCCACGAAGATGGCATTGCACGCGGCGACGCGGTGGCGTTGACCTGTGCGGATCAGGAGCGCGGCGCCGAAGCGATGCTGGCGCTGTGGTCGCTCGGCGCGGCGCCGGTCTTCTTTGACATCCGCCAGACCGCTGCCGAGATGCGCGCCTCCGCCTCGATTGTTGGCGCCACGCGTCTCTACACGGACTTCAAACGCCTTGTCCGAGAGCCGGACGCAAGGCTGCTGCCGCAACCGCCGGACAATCCGCCGCGCGATGTGTTGTCCTTCGACGGCATCGACGATCTGCCTTCGGTCTACCTGTCCAGTTCCGGCACCACGGGCGCGGCCAAGTTCCGGACCCGGACGCATCGGGAATTTCTCGGGGTGCTGGACGCGACCTTTGCGCTGTTGGGCGACATTCACGCGCTGCACGGGCTTACGCAGGGGTCTTTGTCGTTCAATGCCGTGGTGAGCCATTGGCTACGGACGTTGACCTATGGCAGCCAGCTGATCAGCCTGCCACTGTTTCACACGCTTGAGGATCTGGACAACGCATTGTCACAGCCGAACCTGAGGTCGGTCTCTCTCGCGCCGGTGTTGATCCGGGATCTGCTGCAGCACCATGCCGCGCGGGATGTGGCCAGTGTCGGACCGGCCTATCCACAGCTGCTTCGGTTTTCGACGGTTGGTGGTCCGATTGCGCCGGAGGATTTGCAGAAGGCGCATCGCCTGCTCAGCCCCGCTGCCTGCAACACTTATTCAATGAGCCATGCGGGCGCTGTTGCGTTGATCACGGGCGCAGAGGCGGCGGAGCGGCCCGGCTCCGTCGGGCGGCCGCTTGAGGGCGTCGAGGTCTGGATCGAGGGGCCGGATGGCGCGCGGCTGCCAACGGGCACGATTGGCAGCATCACGGTTCAGATGCACTGGCTCGACGGCAAGATCATCAGGCCCGGCGATTTGGGGAAACTGGATGCGGGGGGCTATCTCTATGTTGTGGGCCGGGCGGGCCAGCTTGCCTGCCGAAACAGTGTCACGGTCAACTTGAGCGAGATCGAATCCGATGTTCTGGGGCTGAACGGTGTGCGTGATTGCATGGCCTTCGCCGTACCGGATTCCCGCGACGGCGGGGACAGGATCGCGCTCGCGGTCGAAAGTGGCCTTGCCTTGGCCGATCTGACGCGTGCCATACGAAACGCGGTGTCGACCCTGAAACATCCCGATATCATGTGGGTGACCGCGAGCCTGCCGCGCAACGCGTCGGGCAAGATTTCCCTCAAGGATCTCATGGCGCTGAGCGCGCAAGAGGAGCGTTGTTTTGGCAAATTCTGATCCGTTGTCCGAGCTGGAAGCCCATGTCCAAAGGGCCTTTTCCAGGGCATTCCCTGGCACTGTCATAGATGAAGACAGCGATTTTTTCGATCTGGGCGGTGAATCGATCAAGGCCGTGCAAATTGCGGCAGCGATGGAGGGCACGCTCGGGGTTCCGGTGCATCCATCGGCCCTGATCCAGAATCCGACAGTCGCGGATTTCGCTCAGGCGCTGAACGCGGCGCGCGCGTTGAGCGATGCCAGGAAATCCTGAACCCGTGCGACCACGGTTTCGACCGTTTCGACCCTGCCATATTGGCCATGTTCGGCATCAACGAGCTGTCTTCGGACGGTGGCAAAGCACCGGCTGGCCTGTTTCTGGGCGGAAACCGCATCATGGAAAAATGGATCATGATGCGGATCGCGGCTGCCGTAGATCAAGAGCGCCGGCACACCGACCTCGATATCGGGCAGCGCTGAAATCAGGCAGACACCTGATACGCGGATGTCCTTGGCCATCAGGCGCTGTGTCAGCATCAACAAACAGCGCGCACCCTGACAGTTTGCGCCAAGGAAGTGGCGCGTAACCGTCATTCTTGGGGCTAGCCAGCGCAAGAAATAGTTGGCCAGCCCAATCAAGGCGCTGTCGCGGTCTTCATCGGGGCCAAGAATCAAATGCAGCGAGCGACCATAGATCAAGGGCTGATCCGGTCCGAGCGCATTCGCGAAATTTTCCGGTTCGTGGCGGACGTTGAAAATCCAGAAGATCGGAGGTTTGCTGCCGGTGGCATTGAGGATTCGCACGATGCCGCGCCGGTCCAGCGGCTCTCCCGGCCACCCACGCATCATACGCTCAAGAGCGATCAATTGCTTTTCGCTTTGATCTTTGCAGGCATTTGTCATGGCTGGTTTACCTTTTCTGCTCAACTTACGTTGTCGCGCGACAAATTCCTTTAAGGCAACAATTTTTTCTTTGGTGACTTGGCATTCGGTTCGGAAGCAGTCAATTTTGGAGGATGGACCAAGGCGGGGCAGAGGAGGGTGCGATGCCTTTTTGTGGCCCCGGTTCATCTCGTGAAAGGACATTGGAATGAAGCTTCAAACCGAAAAACTTCTTACCCTGAAGGGGGCAGCCTCGGCGGCCGCGCCCAAGATCGGCACTGTAGAACCGCCCGCTCCGGCGACGGCCAAAAGCGCCAATTAATACTCGACAAAAGACGCCCGCCGACATGGTCGGCGGGCGTCTCGCTCCTGCGGTGTTTTCCCGATCTTCCGGGACGTCAGTCTTTGAACAGATCCCAAGGGCTTGTCAGGCGCGCCAGGCGTGACTTTGCCTTTTGTGCGTCTGGACTGAAAATACAGCCTGACCCGCTGCCGGACTGTTCCGTCTGATCGCTGGGTTTTGGCAGGGTCAGCACGACATCTTGGGCGCCGCCACCTGTGACCACGACGGTGGGGAAATGTCCGGCCCGAACCGGCCGTTCCCCCAAAGCAACCTCGAACATCAGCGTCGCGCCGTCTGGCACCTTGCCCTTTCCCGTGCCCACAGGAAGGTCTATGGCAAACCGGCCGCCCTCGTCCGTTTCGATGCGGACCGGGGTTTCGTCTGCGTCATACCGCAGCACAACCACGGCACCGGCTGCTGGCGCCCCCTTGCTTGTCATCACACAGCCACTCAGGGCAAACCGCGACTTGGCCGTCGGTTTCCCGCCATCGGGGTTCAGCACCGCAGCAAGGCCGGTTTCGACACGCTGCACCTCCCTGTCCAGCGCGGTCTCCAGTGCGGTGGCGTCGGTCATCGCCTTCTCAGCGCGGGAGAGCGCCTGACTGTCCCCGGCGAGTTTGGCTCGAAGTGCCGCGCGCTCGGCGCTGATCGCCTTGGCGCGGGCAAATCCTGCCCCGTCGCGCATCCCGGCGATACGCATGGCATCGGTCAACTGTGGTAAGGTGTTCAGCCCGTTCGCCAGCGTGTCCAGGTCAATGGGACTTTTGAAATCCTTGGGATCAAGCGTGTTTTTCCGTGCCATGATCTGTCTCCTCACTGGACGGGTTGCATGGTCTGACCGAAGGTCTGCAAGCCCAGCATGCCCTGGCGCAGCCGGCCGCAGATGGGAATGTCCTGGTTGAAGATCGCTTCGATCAGTTCGGTATTGCCGCTATCCACCCGCATCGCGGCGGGACCAAAGGCCAGAACGCAATGCGTCGCCTGATTGGCCGTGGTGGTGTTCATCAATCCAAGCGTCAGCGCAGAGAGCAGCGCATTGAAGATCGGCTCCTTCAGCCGGTTTGCGCTGACGTGGACGGTCCAGCCGAGCGCCAGCGCGTTGATTGCAACGAAATCGTTGATGCCGACGTCGAGGGCGATCTGATTGCTCTGTATCATCACACTGTCGAGCGAGGCCGCGACCACGGCGCTGACCGAGGTGGCAGCGCGGCTGTCCTGCCCGTCGAGGCGGATCTGATTGTCGTTGAGCTGAATGTCGCCTCCGGCGAGCAGAGTGCCGTCATAGTCGAAGGCCGCGTCCTCTCCCTGAACCAGCGCGCCGGATAGGCCGAAGGCCTGCAGGTAAAGCTCCGAGGAAAAGCCGGTATTGCCCAACGCCACCACCTCGCCGCCGAGAGCCGTGAGGATGCCGTGACCGGACAGGGCGTTCGGCCTGCGACCCTGTTGCAGGGCGACGATCAGCGCGGCACCGAGGATAATCCCCAGATTGAGCTTTTGCGGCGCGACCCCGATGCCCGACAGGGCCGGAAGCCAGCTGTCCGTGCCGCCGCTCTGCGTCGTCAGCCGGTTGTTCGAGACCATCATCGGCCCGAGGCCAAAGCCGGTCACCGCGCGGCCCTGCGGCGCGACGATCGTGTTGCCGGTGACGCGCAGCGCCTGCCCGCCGTCGCTGCGCACGCCGGTATCGGAGATTGCGTCCACCTGTGGCAGTGGCCGGACCTGTCCGATCACCACGCCACCCCGCCAGCCCGAGGGCGTGCTGTCGGTCTGATCCGCGCGGCGTCCATTGGCCCGGATCGTATTGTCACAAATCGACAGCCCCTCCCCGAACAGCACGAAAACCCCGGTTTTCGGCGTATCATCTTCCAGCCCGTTGTCCTCGATCCGGTTGTCGCGGACGTCCAGTCCTGCAACATCGCCCAAGGTGATCCCGCCATAGGCCGCCACTGCGCGGATCTGCTCCGGATAGGCGACGTTCTCGCCAAGCAGGTTGCCCTGTATGCGGCAATTGCGGATTTCCAGATCGTTGGTTGTGATGAAATCCGGGTTGGCGTCGAAATCGAAATACATGGCAACCGAAATGCCGCAGCCGCCCATGCCGAGGATCTCGCAATCGCGGATCACCATGCTCTCGATGGGTCCATCCGATATCGGCAGAAGGTCCGCGCCGCCTTCCGGGTTTTCCGGGTGTCTTCCGGGATCAATGCCAAAACAGTTGTTCGCGCTGAGCCAGAAGTCGTGGCTGACCACGGCGGTCGTGCCGTGGGCGGAATAGGATTGCTCAATGCTCACCGTGTTGAAATCCGGAACGTAGCTGACAGAGCCAAGCGTGATGCCGTGGCCATAACTGCCCGCGATGGCGCAGCGTTCGATGAGCACATCTTCGCTGCCGCCTCCGATCTGAATGCCGCCAAGCGCCGTGGTCAGGGTATCGGGAGACCGTCCAAGAACCTCGGTGTCACGGATGGTGATGTCCTTGCCCTGGGCGTAGAGGCCAGGGCGGTGGGTGATGTCAGGCAGGCGCACTCCGGGCACAAAACTGCCCTCCGCAAAGAGCGAACAGCCCGAGATCGTCAGGTCCTGCGTCCAGAACATCATGATGCCGCCATGCTGAAAATGCGTGATCGACAGGGATTCAAGGCGCACCCGCGCGGTGCCGAGTTTGCCATTTGGGGAGCGCGTCGCCAGAACGGCAAGTTGCCGTGGCGCGTCGATGGTCAGGTCGCGCAGCGTGATGTCGCGCGAATCGCGCAGGTGAAAGACCGGCGTGTCATCGCCGTCCGGCGCAATCACGCGGGTGCGGCCCTTGCAGCCCTCGATGGTGATGTCGTGACAATTGTAAAGCTCGACGCGCTCTTCATAGACGCCGGGAAGAACGAGGATTTTTCCGCCAGTGTGCCGCAACGCCTCGACCGCCTGCTGGATATGCTCATAATCGCCAAAGCTGTGTGTGCCGTCCCCGACGCGCAGCGTGATGCAATCGCCCATCCGGGTGAGTGGTCGGAACCTGCGACGACAGTCGATGATCTCGCTGCCCTGACGCCCGTGCCAGAGAATCCGGGCCAGCGGCGCGACATAGCGGCGATACGGCCCGTAGGCCCTGCCGACGTCCAGCTCCCATGGGATGATCTCGTCCGGGGCGCTGGGGCGGGCGGCGATCTCCCAGCTGTCGCCGCGCCGCAGGGTGGTGCCCGCGAGTGTCACCTCGATGCCGGTATCGCCAAGCACCTGCGGCAGGGTGGCATCCAGTTCCGGCGCCGAGCGGTCCTCTCCCCGGTCCCAGATCCGGACAAAGACAAAGGCGCCCTGCGCATCGCTGGTGCCATATTTTGTCAGCCGCAACGCGTCCGCGTCGGGGCGCGTCAGCCAGGCATCGCCGAACCCGGCGGGCAGCGGGTCGGTCAGGGTAAAGGTGCCCTCGTCGGGATCATAACCGGCCTCGACGGTGGTGAAATGGCACGCGGCCAGCTCATCCGCGATCTTCTCGCCGTGGTCCAGTACCCCGCCCCAGGGCAGAACCTGCACCACCTGTCCTGGTGCGGGCCAGTGATGGGCATCCACCGGGTCGGTCAGCAAGGTCAGCCTCCCGGCCTCTGTCACCAGGGCGCGCAGCAGGCGTCCGCCATTCTCGAAGCCCCAGCAGAATGTATCCGGTCCGGTCATCTGCACCCGAATGGCGCGATTGGCGGCTCCGAGAAAGCCGCTGGCCACCGGCGGCGAACACAGGTTCTGCGTCACGCCCTCGCCGGTAAACCGAGTGGTCAGCGTCCCATCGCCGGCCAATTCGTTCAACGCCGTGACCGTACCGTGCCCCGCATCGCGCCAGCGCTGCTGCAGGTTTTCCCAGACTTCGGCACAATCGTCCCCGTCCAGATCCTCCGCCAGATGAACCCGGCTCATCACCCGCCGCCGCGCTGTGGTATCCACACCGCCCAGCGCGGGATCGACCATCGCGGCATCCTCTGTCGCACCGACGATCTGCTCCCAAACCTCAAGCCAGACCATGTCGATCCGCTCTCCGGCTGCGACCGTTCCGGCAGGGTTCTGAAGCCAGTCGGGCTGCCCTCTGAAGGTGGTTGTCTCATGCAGCTGCGCGCGGAGCCCGCCGATCCAGTAATTGCCCGCTTCGATGTCAAAATCTGGCGTGCCGTTGGCGATGGTGGCGGCGGAAATGCGGAATCCGTGATCCGAGGTGCCATGCGGTCCGATAATCCCGATCCGGTCCTGCGCGGCCTCTTCGGAGGTAACCTGTCCGATCAGGGTCAGGTCCTCGTCGGTGATCACACGGCCGGTCTGGCCTTCGATGCCGCGCGTGTTGATCCGGGGATCAAAGCGGGAAACTGTATGGTCTCGGGTCGCCATGACGCGCTCCTTCTTCAAATGTCACGTTTCAAATCGGTAGATCGGAAGCAGCCCGAAGGGGGCATATTCCTCGATCTTCTGTTTCAGGCTGCTCAGCCGCGTTTCGCTGCGGTGACTGGCAAAAGCCCCCATTTCATTGCGCTCGCTGTTCGCGCGGCGGACCGCCTCGGGTGCGGTTACCTGCAGCCGCGCATACCCGGGGTCGCCAAACCGGCGAGAGCGAAACAGCGTACCCCCGGTTTCGGAGGCCGACAGCATGTGCGCGCGGTAGGGTTTGGGCACATGTGACGGCTCTTGCGTGGCCGAATAGCGAAAACAGCCGGTTTGCAGGTTGCGGGCGTGGGTGTGCCCCGCAATCACGCTGTCGGAAATCCACAGCTCCTGTACCCGGATGTTGCCGGACACAACGGTGGAGCGTTGCATCGTCAGCCGGGAATCGCGGGCGTTTATGGCAAAGCTCTGCGCCTGCAGGGTGCTGTCGGCGATATCGATCGCCTCGATTGCGCCGGTCCCGGTGATCTGCCCGATGAGACTCCGGGCGATGACGAGCGTTTCCACCCGGCCGGTAATATTGAGTGACAGAGGGGGCAGCACAGGAGCGCCCGCGTCCCGCGACACCGCCCCGCCGGGATCGAGCGTGCTCGCGGTGATCCGCACCTCCTCCCAGTCACCCGCAAGGACAAGACGTGCGGGCGCCCCGGCGCCAAGCCAAAGCCCATCGATATGCAGGAAGGCATTGCCGTCCGCCAGCGCGGTCAGGGTCCAGTCGTTCAGCAGGCGGGCATAGGGGCGCGTTCCGGATGGCGAGGACAGGGTCAGGGTTTGAATGTCCGTGATGTCTGGCGGTTGGCCGTAGGTCAGGCTGTCTTCGACCTGAAGATGCCCGTCGCGGGGCCAATCCGCCTGCACGGGCCAATTGCCGCCGCTGGCCACCTCATTCACGGGGCTGTTCGGCGCGGTGCGGGTGTGGCCCGTCGCGCCAAGCGCCGCCAGATGTCCGGTGTGGTAATCGACGGTCAGTGCCTCCGCCGCCGGAGGCGCTGCAAACCGAAAGCGCCCGCGCACCGGGTCGATCACCAATCCGCGCTGGGCCCGGATGGTGGCGGGATCAGAGAGGTCACCGGCGCTGGTGCGTTCCGGCGTCTCCACAGCCGCGCCGCCGGTTTCGACGGACATCGCCACGCCAAGAAGCGCGCTCTTGCCACAATCGGGCGCAAGGGTCTCGGCCCGGATCGCGTCCAGAACAGCATTGGCCAGCAGCGCCGCACCGCCGGGGCGGGTGAGCAGGGCCTGCCGGAGCCGGCTTACCCCCTCGTACACACGCCCCTCCAAGGGCGCGAGCGCCGCGCCCTGCGCTGCGGTGATGTGGTTTCCGGCGATCAGGGCCAGCGTCGCGGCGCGGGTCAGGTGATATCTCTCGTGACCCAGCAGACCGCAGGGGATCGGCGCTGGCAGATCCCAAGGCGCTGCCGCGGCCCAATCGGCACCCGGTGTCGCGGTTTGTGTCACCTCCGCCCGACCACGCGGCGCAAAGAGCGGCACATCGCGGCCGGAGGGATCGAAGGTGTAGGCGTCCGCCGCGCCGGGAATAGCGGCGGGGCGGATGGCATGATTGCGGATTGCCGCGACGGGAAAGAGGTGAAACGTGACCCGGTTGATCGCATGGCTGCCGCGCCGCCCCTTGGGCGCGGCCGTCTCCGGCGTGTGCCGGAGCGGATCGAAAGGCCCGCCATCGACGGTATAGCCCAAGGTCGGATGACGCAAATCCGCCGCCCCGGCCCACTTCATCGCATCGCGCGGCGCATCCAGTCCATGCGGCGTGCGCGCCAGCGTGGTAAAGCCCTCGACCACCACGCCCTCCCACCCGGCGATATCGGAAATCAACTGCTCCAGCAGCGCGGGCGTGCCAATCCGTTGGCGGTAGTAGATCGTCTTGGCCACGTCCGCGATCTGCCCGCGCAGGTTCTGTTGTGGCAGCATCCGCGTGCCGACCAGCGCCCCGATATAAGGCGCGGCCCAAGGCGCGGCGGTTTCGATCATCTGGTCTTCCCAGAGGCGATCATGGCTGCGCCGGACGCCCGCCGCCTGCGTGGCGAGGGCGTCAATGAAGCCGCGCAGTACGCCGGGGTTCTCTCTATCGGCCATGTCCATGTCGCGGTATTGGCGTGGGATCAGATCCCAGAGCTTTTCCGCGAAATAGACGTCATAGCCGTCAAAAACCGTGGTGTCCTTTTCAATGTTCATGCGCTGCCATCCTCTCCATTCAGGATCAGCGCCCCGCCTCTTGCGGGGTCGATGCTGGCCCAGTGGCCCTCCGGCACGGCGAGGCCGGTCTGTGGCAGGACGCCGCCGTCGAGGGTGATGGCATCCACGCGATCCACCCCTTCGATTGCCATGGCTTCGGCGGTGATGACGCTTGGAAACAGCGCCTTGCCGATCTCGGGCCGGTCGAAGTCGAGCCTGGCTCCGGGACCGGTGAGCGCCGCGCGCAACGCCGCGAGCACATCGACTTCACGAAACGCATCGAAGACCGTGACATTCAGAACCAGGCGCAGGGGCAAGGGCGTTGCCGCCACCACTTCGAGCGGCACAGACGGATCGCTCAGCGCCCTCAGCCGCTCAGAAACCCCCTCGGTCAGCGCCGGATCCGGCGCGACATAGACCCGAACGAGCGGTCGTTGCTTCCGCGCGGACCAAGCCCAACGCGCCTCGGCTCCGGTCACGCCCGGATGCAGCGCGGCAGCGGTCTCGAAGTCAATCAGCGAGACGACCCGCCCGAGCAAGAGTGCGGACGCCGGGGCGCTGTCGCGCAGCGACTCCGGAGTTTCGGCATCCGCGCCGCCGAAGGCCGCGAAGGGCTGTGCGATGCTGGCGATCTCGGCGCGGGCCGTGACAAGCTGCGAAATCGAGCCGGCCTCGGGCGCCGCTTTTCCGCCGCCAAAGCGATAGCTTGCCGTGACCACCGCCCCGGTGCGCAGCCGCGCGCCCCAGAGCCCATCGCCGAATTCGACTTTCGGCGCGTCGCTGGCCACATCGCGCAGCCGATAGACCAGCCGCTCCGGCGCAACCGCAAACAATGTCTCGACCCGCTCGATGCGCTGGCCATCGACGCGCACCTCGATTTGCGGGGCAACACCCGCCTCGTTTGGGGCCTCAAGGTAAGTCAAAGGTCCGTTGCCGAGCGTGAACCGTTGGAACGCCACCGCGCCGTTGCCATGGCCCAGCATCTCGTCCAGCACGCTCTCGCCGCGCGTCACCGTCACCACATTGCCCAGCGCCTGCGCCGGGTGGGCCAGATCCAGCGGCGTATCGAGCGCGCCGAGTGTCAACACGCCCGCCGCCGGGTCAATCTCCGCATCGAGGGCCTGTCCCGCGCCGAAGCGGTCGGACAGGATCACCCTGCGGTTTTGCGGCTCTGCCGCATTGAGCGCGTGCCGGACCCGGCGGCCATCGGCCAGCGGCAGGCTCTCGCCGCCGGATGCCATCAGGCGGGTGGCGGGTGGACTTGCCAGCGTTCCGGCGCTCACCGGGGCATAGCCGATGCCGAGCAGTCCGAGATTGGACGTCAGCCGCGCATGGCCGGGCAGGGTCAGCCGCGTCACTTGCGTCCTGACCGCCGGGATCGGGATCGGCAAGTCATCGCCCTCGCTGTCCTCGGCGGTGATGCTGGTGGCGGCCGTCAGGGTCATGCGCACGAGGCCGACCTGAGACACCCGCACCACGTCCTGCCCGCCTGGCGTGAAGAGCGTCACAAGGTCACCGGCGCCGATCTGCGGCAGGGTGGTCTCAAGCACGACTTCCCCGCCCGCCGCAGGATAAACCGCCGGATCGCCGGACACGGCGGCGGTCAACCACGGTCTGGTTCGACTGCTCATCCGCCAGAGGCTCACATCCTCTGGTGCGGTGTCCGGGGACAACGCCAGCGCCGGATCGAGGCTCAACCGCATCAGCGGCGGTGCGTCGTCGAATTCGTCTTCCCGGAGGGCCGTGACCCTGGCGATGGTCAGGGTGTCCGGGGTTTCCGCCACAATCAGCTCACCCGCCTTGAGGTTCACCGTATCGGGCAGCACGTAAAGGTGCGGCACCGTGGTCGCGGCTGCGGATAGACCAAGCGCGCTGCGCAGCGTTCCGGCGGGCGGCGGCAGGGGGTCGAGCTGGCTGAACGCCGGATGCAGCGCGGCATCCGCGCCGGTTTCAAAGATCTGCGGCGGCCCGCCCGCCACCGCGCTCGAGCGAAACGCGGTCGCAGAGGGAAGCGTGACGGTTTGCACGCCGCTGACCTGCAGGGCGAGTAAGGCCTGGGCCGAGACAGCGGGGCTGCGTTCATGGCTGAGCACCGCGACCAGATCGGCGAGAGCCTCCGCGCTCCGCGCTGTGCCAAGGTAGGCTTCGTTTGCGCGCACCGCGTCGTAGAAGCTCTGGACTTCTGCGATCACGGCCCAGAACTCGATCAGCATCCGGCCAAGGTCCCGTGGCGCGTAGGTGCTCCAGTCGTCCAGCGCCGGAATTGCGCCGATGGATTGCCGCAATTCGCGGGCATAATCAGAGAACCGCCCCGGCTGGCGCGGAATCCACGGCAGGTTGGGCGGAATGCTCAGCCGCGCCGGATCGGGCGCAGGAACAGGACAGAAACAGGCTTTCACAGGCCACCCTCCACAAGAATGGTCACCGCGCCGCGTTCGGGGCGTGTGCGGTCGGTTTCGATGCGAATGATCTCGGCGGGACCCTCTGGCGCGTAGCGGGCGGCCATGTCGCGCCAGTCAAACCAGCCGCGCCGCCGCAGGCGTATGCGCTCCACGGCCCGCACACCGGGGTCCTCGTGCACGGCGGCCACGATATCGGAGCGGTCGATGCCAGTGCCAAAGCTCAGTGTGTTGGGATCGAAGAGCGCACCCTTGGCCGACGACAGCCGGGATTGAAGCCGTTTGGCCAGCGCCGAGGGATCTGTGCCACGCGTAGCGCAGACGGTCAGTTCAAGGTCGAGATCGGCATAAATCGGATCGGAGACACGGGAATCCCGTCCGGTTTGACGGAACTGATCAAGCCAGTGCTCAAGCTGTGTCCGCCGATTGGCGGAGAGCCCGGTCGTATCGCGCGGATCGGGTGTGGTGAACACGGTCAGCCATGATCCGGTCCAGCGGCTGATGGCGGCGGCATTCTCTACCCAATCGAGCCGCATGGCGGCCTCCGCATAATCCTCCGGGCGTACCGCGCGATAGGTGATCTGCCGCCATGCTTCCGGCGCGATGATGCGGGTTTCGGCGGGCGTCTCGGCGGCGCGACCGCCGTCGATGGGCAGCGGATTGGTGATGGTCAGGTCCAGTCCGGCGGGCAACGGCCCGATCCCGGTCAGCACCCGCGCCCCGACATTGGCCGCAACGCCGCCCCCAAGCCGCCAGACCATGCGAAAGAGCGTGCCACGCGCAGGCTGTGCGCCGAACTCGCCATTGCCGAAGCGGATGGTGTGGCCGAACGGGCTGGCATAATCACGGTGGATCACGTCGCCCTCGGGACGGCGGAAGGTGCGGATGGTATCCCAGCGTCCCTCTTCCAGCGTGAAATCCCGGCTTTCGGGCAGGGAGGAGACGGCCCCGACCAGCGATGCCCGCCAATCCCACGTCAGATCGTCGTTCGGCACACCGCCCGCCACCTGCTGTGCGATCAGCGCAATGTCCGGAACGCCGCCGCGCCACACCAGCCCGGCCTCGTCGCTGCCCGGGATGAAGATGCGGTGGATCACTTCGCCTTCGCCGCCCTGCCGTTCGATGGAGGTCAGAAGGGTGGCAGTGATCGGATCGGGCAGGCCAGCGGGCGCGTCTTCTGCCCGACCGGCAACACACCAGCCTGACTGGGTCTCGCCGGGAGTCACGGGAAGGAGGTTGCCGTGGACCGTCAGCGTCGGCAGCCAGAGCGGGGTCGCCAACGGCTCGGACAGGGTGATCCGCGTGATGGCGCCGCCGGTCAGCGGGTCGTTGTCATCCTGTGCGCCGATCATCAGAGCGATGCGCGCCTCGAAGGGGATTTCCTGCGCGGGGTCCGCCGCCTGCACAAGGAAGAGCCGCCGCGCTGGCGTGCCGTCCCCGGTGGCATCGTCGAGCGGCAGGGCGGCGGCCAGCGCCCCGGCAAGCCAGATCTCCCGCGTGCCCGGAAGCAGACACAGATCGTCCTCGTCCCAGATATGCGGCGCCAGTGCGTTGCGGGCGGCATCGACGCCGTAGGCCGCGCCGCTCAACGCGTCACTCAGGCCATGGCCAACGGTGTAGGGAATGCGTTCACCGGTTTGGGCCTGCGCCCAGACTGGGGTGCCAGCGGGCACCGCGCCCGGCGCGCCGTTGACCTCGGCCACGACCCAGCCAAACCCTGCCTCCGCCTGCACGGGGTCATGTGCCACCAACCTTGCATGACTGCGCAGGGAGCGCGGCTGCGTGGCGCGGGGCAGATAGGCCTCCTGCGAGATTCGGTCCTGATAATAGGCCAGTTCATCGCCCAGCGCCGCCATGACCTCCAGCATCATTACCCCGAAATCTGCCGCGTGGCGTTCGGACCAATTGGGCCAATGCGTCTCGGCATAGTCGAGCAGAAGCTGCCGGTAGCTGTCGAAATCCCGGGCGAGATAGCTGATCAGCGGCGCGCTGCCCGGTTCGGGAGGACAGCTGTCATCCGGGGCGCAGTCGAAGGGCGATGGGCAACCCGCCTTGAAGGAGATTAGCAGCGTTCCGAAAAACGGATCCACGTCGCCGTGCGCGATGGTCAACCTTTGCGGCGCGAAGGGGCCGGGACCGGCAAAGAGGATGCGCAGGCGCCGGTGAGCGGCCGGACCGGCCCAGTTGATGGCCGTAATCGCGGGGGCGGGGACGCCGTCGGGCGGATCGGGCGCAACGGTGACATCTGTGATTGTCAGATCATCCTGCAGGTCCTGCGATGGCGGGTTGTGAAACACCACCTCCAGAAGATCGTGGTTCGACCCCACCGTCACATAATCAATGCCGGTCAGAACCGGATGCGCGCGCAGCAGCGCCAGCCTGTCGGGACCGTTGTTCATAGCGGCACCTCAAGGTTCAGGAACTGCGGTTCGGGCGCCAGTGTGATGGCATAGCTGATCTCGACGATCAGCGTGCTTTCGACCACTTCCACCTTGACCTGTTGGAGTTTGACGACATCGCCAAGATGCGCCTGCACCGCGCCGTAGATCGCCGCCTTGACCAGTGCCGAAGACGCCTGCCGCAGAGGCTCGAAGACCATGCCGCGAATACCGGTGCCGAATTCGGGGCGCATCACGCGCTCGCCGGGGTCGGTCATCAGAAGTTGCATCAGCAGGGATTTTATCTGCGTTTCGGCATCGGTGACCGTGCGCAGCGCGCCAAGGCTGCGGTCCACGCCCATGGGCACAAGGAGATTCCGCGCCACGGAGGATTTTCGGGTCGGTCTCAGCATCACATGCCCTCCGCGCGCGGATCGGGATTGGCGATGATCAGCGTGCCTTGCGGAAAGCCGAGGGCGCTGATGCACAGGCCGATGCTCGATTGCGTCAGGAAGGGCCCCTGCACGCGCATGGTGGGCAGCATCCAGACGATCGTGGTGCAGGGGCTGGGGATTTGCGCTGGGCCTGCTGGAATTTTGAACTGGCAGCCGGAGACCGTGAAGCTGTCGGTGGGCTTGAGCAGCTTGCCGGTGGTGGCGCTGACGCTCTGCTCACTGGCGGTCACGGTGACGCTGGCGCCGTGGGGGCAGGTAAGCTCGGTCGCTTCTGTCAGGAATTTTGCCATCAGGTCACATCCAATCCGCCATTGTTCACGCTTGTCTTCGTGCTGGTGACGGAGACACTGCCGATGCCCGTGGTGCTCAGCTCGACCGCAGAGCTGGACACGGTGGCTGAAGGTGTCGCCACGCCGGTGGAGATCTTGACGTCGCCCGCCATCGCCACTTGCGGCCCGCGCGATGTGCTGAGCGTCGCGGTGCGGGCGGTGTCGTCCAGTTCCAGCGTCGTCACGCCGGTCTTCAGCATCTTCTTGCCGGGCAGTTGCATCTGCTGGACCGGGGCCGCGCCATCGGGCCAGAGACAGCCGACCCAGATCGGAAATCGCGGATCGCCTGCCTCGAATTCGACCCAGATCAGCGAGCCGTTCTCCGGCACCATCAGGAACCCGGCCTGATCCTCCGCATAGGGCACGCAGACCTCCGCAGGCAGGGTCGCGTCGCCAAGAACGGCGGGCACTTTCACCGTGACACGGGGGCGCCGGGACAGGGTGACGACTCCCATCATCTCGCCGCGATACTTGCCATAGTAGCGCCGGGTGACGATATCGGTGAGCTGTTCGGTGTTGTCGCGTGCCATTATTCAGATCCCCGGAATTGGTGAAGCGGACTCTTCGCCCCAGGCGTTGCGCATCAGCCCGAGCTTCATGGTGTGGCCAGCATCGTCGAAGCGGTGTTCCACACGCTCCACGATGTATCGTCCCGAATGGCGCGAACCCGCGCCGCTGACTTTCACGGTGTCATGGGCATGAAGGATGGTGCCAAGGTCATGAACCGAGACCTCGCATTCGGCCCGAAGGAAGAACTGTGCCTCGGCCAGAACGCCTTCGGCCATGCCCTGCAGATCACCCGCGCCATCGCCCGCCCCGGTCAGCCGCATCTCACGCGGGGTGTCGCCGATTTGATGGAACGGCGTGGTCCCGAGCGCGTCCAGCGTTGGCAGCTCCGTTGTGCCGCTGATCCCGCTGCCGGTGCCGATGTCGATGCTGTCGGCGCTGACCTTGGTAGGTGCGACACTGTCAAAGCGTATGTCGAGCGCCGCGATATTGGCCTTTTGCGCGCCCATCAGGTCGCGCCCGGCGTTAAGGCGCAGCTCTGGCAGGACCGGCATCATCGTCGGCGCGATCTTCTTGAAGTGCCCGGTTGTCACCACGGGGCCGACCGGGGTGGCCATATGGCTGAGCCAGAACTCCACACCGTTGCGCCGGGCGAGGTGGCGGATCAGTTGCAGATCGCTGCCGCGCTGCACGATCGGATGGCCCAGCGGCGGACGCGCCATGAGCGTCGGATCAACATCCGGCACCATGGTGTAGCGCGCGAGGATGCCCATGACGATGGTGCCGTCGGTGCTGGTCAGGCCCTCATGCACCGTTATGCTTTCGCTTTGGTCCAGACGCGCCTCCGCGCTGCGGCCATAGACCGTCAGGGAGGAGCCTTCCGCGCCGTTGAGCAGCCGGATGGATTGCCCTTCGACCGGACCGATGCACAGGCAATCGAGCCCGAGCGGCGGGGTCTTGGCGAAGACTGCGATCTCCGCAGGCGGGGTCAGCCTCGGGTCGGTCAGCTGCGGGAAATCGCCATCGCGGGGCACGATGTCGAGCTGCAGTTCCCACTGGGTGTCGCGCCCGATTTCTTCTGTCACCAGAACAAGCGCCTGCGCCGCGAGATCCCCCGCCGGGCTTCCGTCCACATCTATGGCGCAGTTGTAGGCCATGGCTCAGCGCGCGCCTCCCTTGTCCGGGATGGCGATCTCGTCTTCTTCGGTGAGCGCGTCGGGCCAGAGTACATTCATGTGATCCGGGATGCGCCACCACGCCTGCGGCGCGCCACAGTAGGCATTGCCCAGAAGATCGAGCCGCTGCCCGGGCTGATAGCGATGCCAGCCGCGCGTCGGGGCCTCCTCCCGGCGCGGGGCCTCGACCACTGTGACAGGAGGGCCATCGGGGCCGGGAACGCTGCGCAGCGGCAAATCGTGGTAACGGCTTGTCTTGGGATAGGTCAAAAGATGTCTCCTACGATGTCGATGACGCCTTCGACCGCGCGATAGGCGCCGCCAAGCGTGGACAGGGCGCTCTTTTGTTCGCGGGTGAAGATGTAGCAGCCGTTGGCGATCTGCCGGACCAGCGAGGTTTCGGGATACATCCTCAGGTCCGAGGGGCGCAGGACCTGCATGGCGAGGCTGACCTTGGCGCGGATCGGATAAAGCAGGTTGGGGTGAAACGCCTGCTCTTCGATGCTCATCGCCGTAAGACGGATGGGCAGCACCTTGCCGGGGCCAAAGACGAAGAGCTGAATGCTCTGCAGCGGCACATCCACGGTGCTGCGAAAGCCCAGCGCATCGCCGATGGCATCACCCACCGCAGACAGGGCCTGCTCCACCAGCGTATCATTTGGATAAGCCAGAAGCTCCAACCCGGCGAGCCTGTCCGCGATGCCCACGGTGATGCCGATGGGGTGGCTCTCGTTGAGATCGTCGATGGCGTCGATGACGATATCGAGCGAAAACGACAGCGTCGGATCGTCGGGCTGCGCCGCCATGGCCTGCCCGCCGAAATAATAGACTGCCTCCTCCGCCTTCTGCCGCGCCCCGGCTTGCCTGGCGTTGAGCGTGTCGCCATAGGCTGAGAGCCCGAGCGTGGTATTGAGAACCTGCGGATTGTACTGGAACACGTGGAAGGACGGCGTAAAGCCGATCAACCCGCCCTCCTTAAGCTCGACAATCGCACCCTTGAGCAGGAACCCGCGTTTGTTCGGAGGATAGTCAGTCATCGCGATCACCACGCACTTGCATCGTAGAACGTCCCGTAGCTGGTCTTGTTGTTGCTCTTGAGCTGTCCCATCACGTCGTCGATCCATCCGGAGGGGTTGAACTTGTCGGCCTCGAACCCCTTGGGGAAGGTCTCCACCCCGCCGGTTTCGGAATAGCCGGGAAGTTTGCGCGCCACGGCGCGGTAGGTCTCGACCTCCAGCGCGGCCAGCTGACGGCGCAGTTGCGGGGCCATGACCCCGACGAACATGCGGTAGCTTTGCCTGATCGTGTCTTCGGTCACATCAACCAGCTCCCTGGCAGCGGCGGTGTCATTGGCGCCCGCGCCGCTGCGGGCCGCCGGGATCACCGCATCATCCACCATCTCGCGAAATCCACTGGCCGAGGTGATCCCGCCGGGCGCCGACAGGCCGGTTTTCTTGATCTTCTGCTTCGATTTGATCCCGCGGGTAATGGACTTGATGTATTGCGCATACATGGCGAGCCCCTGCGTGCCGGGGGCATTCTCTTCGTCGCCCTTTGCCCAGGTCTTCTTGGGCGTCAGGTGCAGGGCGCCCTGTTGGTGGGTTTCGCGGGTGATCGAGACCGCCGGCATGCCGCTGCCCCGTCCGCTGTCCGGGTCCAGCTTCTTTAGGTTGAAACTGAAACCGTTGCCCTCGAAGCTGTCGTATTCCTGTTTGCCTTTCGGGCGTTTGAACGGTCCAAACCCCGTAGCCTTGAATCCCGGCATCCAGTAATCGCCGTTCATGCCCCAGATGCTGATCGGTCCCTTCTTGCTGCGCCCGCGATAGAACTCGACGAACAGATATTGCGGCAGGTGATGGCTCTCGCGACCGCCGCCGTTGTTCGTGGTCAGATTACCATGGGTGTCGACGCGGATGGCATTCGGGTCGGTTGCGCCTTTCTTGGTGTAATCCTTCCACGCCGGCAGGAGTTTTTCGTCGATTTCGGGCGTGCGCTTGAAAATACCGCTCGGGCTGATCTTCAGCGCGCCGCCGCGCATCCACTCATGCGGAATCGGGAATTGCCCGCGCAGGAATGTCCGCACAAAGGCAAAGTCAAAGCTGCCGACGGTGCCGTTCTGCGATTTGATGTGGTGATAAAAATCCGAGCCGCCGCGCACACCGCCGAAATGGATGCCCTGATAGGTGACAGAGGTGATCGCATCCGGTTTGGCCTTGTTGTAGCCCAGTTCAACGGTAATCCCGCATTCGGCAAAGATGACGCCTTCAAGGATCTGGATCAGCTTCGGCAAATCGACCGAATACTTGCGCCTTGTCTTGAGCTTCTTCTGCTGCGTCTCGGTGAGCGTGGTTGTCGCGCTCGAAGCGATCCGCAGCACCCGGTCATCGGTCCATTCGCTGAGCACCTTGCCAAGCTCGCTGCGGACCGCATCCTGAGAGCCGCTCGACGTGCCATAGGACAGGCCGGTGGCCGGTTTGGCGCTGGCGACTTTGGTCTTGAGCGTGCTACCAAGCGATTTGACGGCGGCGCGCTCCTCCTTGCTGCCCTGGGTCAGCAGCGGCTGCGCGAATTTCATCTGGCCGAACGTGCGCGGATCGCTGCCCGGTCCAAGCGCGGTCAGCAGATCGACAAGGTCGGTGCGGCTGTAGGGCATGATCGCCTGTGGCCCGGCCCCCTCGATCCGCATTGGTCCTTCGGAGGTGGCATTGTGCGTTTGCGCGGCGCGGGCCATCCGTTCGGCCCCGTCCTCGCGCAGGGCATCGCGCCGCAGGCCGCGCCCGCTTTGTCCCGGCTTGGGGCGCGGCGGCGTGCCTTGGCCAAGCGCCGGCGGGCGGGTCTGTTGCAGGGCGTGGGCGACCTCGTGGCGCAGCACATGCTTGCCATGGTCAGACTGCGGATCAAGCCCGCTTCCCATATAGAGATGCGCCCCGGAGGCCGCCGCCTCCGCCCCGATGGCCTGCACAAAGTCCTGCGCCGGACCGTCGTCATGCAGCCGCAGATGTCCGAGATCATAGCCGAAGCGCCGTTCCAGATCGGTGCGCAGGTCCGGCTCAAGCGGCACACCGCCGGTCAGTGGCAGGGCCGTCATCGGATGCAGCAGTGACGGAAACCCCATCGCGTGGCCGTAGGGGTGGATTTCATCGCTCAGCGTCATTTCACCCCATTCGGCGGTGATGTCCGGCATATTCGGCGCCTGCATGCCCGACCCCGGAAAGATCATCGCCATCAGGCCGAAAACCTGCTCGACAAGGTGGTTGCGCCCCGTCGTGATCGCCGGGGCGATCTTTCCAGCGATGTCGTTCTGCCAGATCTTGTTGGGGTTGGCCGCCGAGTCCTTGATGAGGTTTTCGGCAATCAGCGCACTGATCTTGGCCAGCCCGCCGGTGAGGCGCAGCGCCTCATAGACGATCCTGACCTTGGCGTTGCGCACACGACCGACCGTCATTTCGAGAATGATCTGCACCGCGAGGTCCATCGGGATGACCTCCTTGGGCAATTCAAAGGTGGTGAGCGGCTCCATCATCGAATTGATCGCGGCCTCGAACGCCTTCGGGCCCGCGCCGCCCTGCAGGAAATCGGCCTGGGCGCCGGAGCGTTCAGCTTTGGCGTTCTGCTTGTCGCCTCCGGTCAGATCGGGCAATGCCCCCGCCATGTGCTTGCCCGCAAAGACAAGCCCTTCGATCAGGTTGGCATAGCCGAGGTACAGCGGCAGCCGGTCGATATGCTTGCTCAAGAGCGGGGAAGTCATGACCCGCGCCATCGCGCTGTTCACGCCGACGCCCATCTTTTCCTGCGCCCCGACAAAGGCGGAGGCGACATTGAGTGCAATGGACGAGACGGACTGCATCAGCTGCCGGTATTTCTGGCTCTTGCGTTTCCGCCCCGTGCGCGGCTTTGGCTTGGCCTTGCGCGCCTTGGCTTTCTCAAGCACCGCCTTGATCTGGCTCGCGGCGCCTTTGCCCGTCATCAGGCTGTCGATGAAGAAGCTGAACATGTCCACAGAGTCGAGCGAGGACAGCAAATCCCCCTGCAGGAAAGTCAGGATCTCCTGTGGGCCGTCGATCAGATCTTCGCGGATTTCATCCCATTCGAGGTTGACGATCATGTCGATGACCGTGGCCGTCAGCCGTGCCAGCATCAGCACCTGACCGGCCCCCGGCACAAACTCCAGCAGATCGAGCATCAGCGATCCCGCCGCCTCGATCACATCGCCGAGGGCGCGCATCTGCAGCAGGCGACCGTGGTAATCGACCACGTTGTTCAGCAGTTCCAGAAGTTGATGATCCCCGGCCTTTACGGTGACTTCCCGCGGCGGGGTAAAGCCGACCTGGCCCTCGGTCTGCGTCATGTAGGCAAAGCGGAACGTCACGAGATCGACGCCGTCCGGGATCGCGCGCTTCTTGTCGTCCACAAGGCTCGCATCGCGGCGCGCGGCACCGGTGGCCTTGTAGGCGGGGGTGTAGGTGAACCTGCGGTGCACCGTGACGATTTCGTAGTATATCGGGTTCTGGGTGCCGTAGATCACATCCTGTTTCCACAGCGGCTCAATCGCTTTGGCAGTCGTCTGCCCGCCGTCGCTCTCAGCCGCCGCACGGTCCAGCGGCGTTGCATCGTCGCTCGGCGCGGGTTTCCAGCCCTTGCTGCTCTCGGTCACATCGCTGCGGTACGGCAGGGCCAACACGAATTTCGAGGTGTCGTCGTTTTTCGGGTCGATCCAGTACCCGGCCAGCTTGGTCTGCAGACCTTTGGCCGGGTCGCCATGCAGTTTGAACTGTTCCTGGGATTCGCGCCGCGCGGTATCCAGACGCCGCAGGATTTCGCGCAGATTCTTGACCCCGACGGCCAGATCTGTGTCGGAGACGTTGAGATCGCGGATTCTGGCGGCAAAGTCGGCCTTGATGCCCGGCGCGGGCAGGCCGCCGTCCTGACCGCTGGCGCCCTCGCCCTTGACCCCGAAAACCACGGACCCCGTCGCCATCGACAGGGCCAGCGCCACAGGTTCGAAAAAGCTCTGAATGTGGTCGCCGCCGGTCCGCACGCTGATCGCCGCAAGCAACTGCGGCGCCACTTCGATCATCAAGGCGACGGTCTGGATGTCCTGATCCGCCTTGGGCCGCACCGATCGTGAGAACGCCGTGATCGACCCGCGCAGATCGCCTGTCAGCTTGGCATCGAACAAGATCTCGTGGCGGTCTTTCGTTTCTGTGGAATCGACGGACTCGGCCAGACGATCCCGGAAGTAATCAACGTGGATGCCGCGATTGAGCGTGCTCAGCTTGCGCTGGGCCAGGTTCATCCGCCGCTGCTCGACACCCCATTGCGTATCGAAGTCCCGGCGCATTCCGGCGCGCAGATTGGCGAGCGTGCCGTCCTTCTTCGCAAGGTCATAAAGCTGGAACAGCCACTCATGGACGGCCTTTGGTTCGGTCCAGACCTTGTTCTCCTTTGCAGCATCCAGAATGGTACGCACCTCGGGCACCTTGCGCAGGGCATCGCGCAGCGGGGACAGGTCAGGAAGGGTCCACAGATCCACGCCGACCCAGCGGTTGCGCTGCCGCACGAGTAGATTGCCCTTCCACATCCCCTTGATGCCGGACCCGCCAGCCCCGGCGCTGTTGCCCGGCTCGCCCATTCGTGCCGCAACCGCCGGATGCCGCAGCAGCACCTCAAGCGGCCGCGCCTTGTCGGTTGGATTGCGGACAAGCGCACCGCCCTCCGCGACCCACTTTCGCGGCTTTTGCATACGCTGTTCGACGCCATCGAGAATCCTCTGGATCGAATCTCCCGGCGGAAGATCCTCTTCCTTGCTGGTGGCGGTTTTCTTGTTTCGCTCGACGATTTCCTGTTGCCGGGCGATCTCCTCGGTCATCTTTGGCAGCGCCTGCCGCAGAAAGTCGATCTGGTAGAACTCGACCAGCACATCCATCGGAACGGCAAACTCCGTCCGGTTCTTCGGGTCCACCTTGCCGTCAGGTCCGGGACGATCCTTGCCGATTGTCGTGATCTCTTCCGGCAGGGCCGTGGCATATTTGATCTTCGTGTCTTCGGTGAATTCCCATTCCGGGATCACCGCATAGGACAGGCCCGCGTCGCGGCCCCTGGAGACCTTGAAAGCCTCGGTCGACAGCGTGGCATGGCCAAAAAGCTGGCCAATCGCCCCAATCCCCCGCGCGAGATTGTAGCGCGCTGCGGCAACCTGATTGGCATCCCTGCCGCCCGATTGACCGGCCTCATCGGCATATCCGGTGAACCAGTCGACCCAAAGCAAGGACAGGACCAGCGCGCTTATACCGTCGAAATGCGTCTCTTTCGCCGCGCGGTTCGGGGTTTTCCTTCCATTCAGGGTCTTGCGCAAGTCCAGCGCCTTGTCGCGGATCTGCGAGACCATGGTCCGGCGGCGTGTGTCAAAATCCGCGGGCTCCGGCATCCGCGCAAGGAATGCCACGGTTTGCTGGGCCGTTGTCAGCTTTCCGTCGCTGCCGGTCTCTCCGGTGGCGGTCGCGGCGGAGGCGGGCAGCAGCGTGAAGGCGCCGTTCCCGGCATCTACCTTGGCCATGTCCGACAGGGCGTCGAGGAAGGTGGTCAGCGCGTCCGGAATGGTCAGCTTGCCTCGCGTGCCGAGGCTGGCGAACTGAAACAGGCCACCGCCGAGAGAGGTCAGCATGTTCTGAAACACCCCGAAGGCGCTGTTGAAGCGCATCATGCGCCCCTGCACCGGCGGCAACAGCAACGCAGCGGCCACAGGGGTGAAGGCGTTGTTGCCTGTATAGGCCGTGGTGAGGGTCTTCAGATCCCTGTTCAGAACAGTGAGCCGCGCCATGGCCTGCAACACCGGCGATCCCGGCGACATCGCGATGCCGGTCTGTTCGATCAGCTGTGCGGCGTTCTTGCGGCTTCCGGCCTTCCGCAACACCCGCAGGAAAAAGTCCTCGGCGCTGCCCATTGCGGAAATCGCCAGATGTTGCAGGATGTTCGGCTTTGTCTTGTCCATCGCCGTGGCGGTGTCCATCTCGTCGAACAATCGCTTTACCGGCGAGGTCATGGGGATATCGGGCCCAACGGTCGTGGCCAGAGCCTCGATCCGGTCCACCATGGCGGTCCACTGTCGCAGCACGAAGGGCGATTTTTCGTCGGTCACGAAGATCTGGACAAGCTCTTCTGCCGTCACGGCCTTGACCGCAAACGTCGTCAGATCGATCGGTCTGAACAGTTGCTCCAGCGTGGGAATGCGCCGGATCAGATCCAGCGTCGCTTGATACTCGGCAGACAGGGTCAGAATGTCGGCGGCTAGGGACGCACCGCGCAGGCTTTTGAAGTCATACGTCTTGACGAAGGTCGCTATCGACGCCCCGTGGGGGGTTCGCTTTGCCGGGTACAGCTTGCCATCGGCGGCTTTGGTCAGGGCGGCCAGATCGGTGTCGTAATCCTTGCCAAAGGGCAAATCCTTTGCCCCGCCCCAGGGTTTGGCCGCTGCATAGAGGTCAATCACTTCCTTCCAATACCCGCGCGCCGCCTTGTCCTGCTCGCTTTCGGGTTTGTCTTCGCGCTGGATCGGACCGGCCTTTGCGCCTCCGGTGATCAGCCGCAGGCCCGCACTGTCCGCCATGCCGCTCTGCTGAAGCGCGTGCGCGGTTTCATGGCGCAGCAGCGCAAAGCCCCGGGTGGTTTCGGGACGATACGCGCCCTTTGCAAAAACAAGGTGCGGACCGGCGGCAAAGGCGCGCGCGCCGGCCTGCTCGGCGAGCGCGGCAGCGCGGGGACCATCATGGATCGTCAGCCCGTCGAGATCGGCATCAAAGGCGTCCTGCAGGCGGCCCAGCACCGCGCCGCCCACTGGACGCCCGACCCCGGCATCCCCCGGCAGGCGTGCGGCGGGCGCTCGGCTCAGCACCGGGATGCGGCCTTGCGCGGCCTTGCGGGCCTCGTCTTCCAGCACCCGCCCGGTGGCGGGTTTTCCGGTCAACCGGGTCTGATCCTGCCTCTGCCGCGTCATGGGATGCGCCTCCGCACATCTGCTGCGATCCTGCGCGCAAGGGCTGCCGGGTCGCGGGCCTCGTCCGGGCTGACCTGCAGTGAAATCCCAGCGACCGCGCCCGCCGGACACCCCTCAAGCTCGCGGCGCAAAGCTGCCGCGAGGGCCTCGGCAAAGGCGCTCTGACCCTGACGCCCGGTGCCGGGTTGCTGGACGATCAGGCGGCCAATGTTGATGCGCGTGTCAGACATGGGACAGCATCGCCTCCCGGTCCTGAACGCTCAGCGCACGGCTTTCCTTGGCCAGTTCCTGATCAATCGCATCGAGCAGCACCTGCGGCCCTAGCGCCGCCTCGCCCCGGCGCGACGCTTCGACCACTGCGCTCAGCACCGCGTTGCGAATCTGCGCGCCCGTCAGGTCCAGACGCGCCGCCAGCGGCTCGATCAACCGGACACAGCCCGCCCCGCCGCACGGCGTCAGCGCAGTCAGGAAAAGCCCCCAGATCCGCCGCCGCCCCGCCGCGTCCGGCCGTGGCAGATCGACAGCATAGCGCAGCCGTCTGGTAAAGGCGCTGTCGATGTTCTCGCGCCGGTTGGTCGCCAGGATCGCCGCGCCCTCAAAGCGCTCCACCGCCGCCAGCAGCACGTTGGTGTCGGCATTCTGATAGCGGTCCTGCGCATCGCGCGTGTCCACCCGCTTGCCGAACAGCCCATCGCATTCGTCGAAGAACAGCAGCGCCCCGTCCGCTTCGGCCCGGTCCAGAACCGCCTGCATGTTCTGCGCTGTCTCGCCCACGTATTTCGACGTCAGCGCTCCGGCATCCACCCGGTAAAGGTCCATCCCAAGATCATGCGCCATGACCTGCGCGGCCATGGTCTTGCCGGTGCCGCTTGGCCCGGAAATCAGCGCCAGCGTGCCCCGCCCGCGCGGGAAATGCCGGGCGCGCTCCGGATTGGCCCAAAGATCGCGCGCCAGTCTGATCTCATGGCAAAAGCTCCTGAGCGGTGCCGCCACACGGTCCGGCAGTACGATGTCATCCCATGTCAGGTCCGCATTATCCGCTGAGAGGTAGGGCGGCAGATCCCCGCGCCGCGCGGCGTGAAGTGCCTTTTGCGCGGCTTCAAGATCCTGCGGTGCGGTGGCTGCGGCACGGGCGATCTGGGCCGGTGTTTGGGCGCGGGCGCGGGCGATGCTGTCCAGTGCCTCGGGCGGCAGGGTGCTGCTTTGCGCCCAAAGCAGGCGTGCGGCCTCTGGCGATAGCGGTTTCATGCGGTGGATGATCCGGCGCGAGCGGTCGGCCCCATCCGTGCCACGCTGAAAACAAAGCGGAAAGCGTGCGGGCAGGGCAAGCGGCGGGCGCGCGCCATCGCACCAGAACAGCGGTGCGAGCGAGAGCAGGGCCTGCCGCTCGGCCACCCGGACCAGCTCTTCGAGCCCCGCGCCCTCCAATCCATCACTGCGCACACACAGCGGCTCGCAGCCCAGAACCTCACCGATTTGGCCCACCAATCCGCGCGCACCCGCGCCGCGCACGCCGGTCAGGCACAGGGTCGTCGGTGCCGTGCTTTGCGCGATCTGCGCGGCGAGCGCGGAAATGGGCCAATCCGTCAGGGGAGGCCCCGAAGGACAGGCCGTGATGCGCCCTGCGTAGACCGGCGGAATGCCGGAGCCGCCGAGCATCCAATCGCCAAAGCTCTCATCAAGGGCAATGCCAAGCGCGGACGCCCCCGGTTGCGGCAGCTCGCGCAGCAAACCCCAAAGCGCCATGGCCTCGCGCATCTTTGCGGCCTCTGACCCAAGGACCCGGACCAGCGTTCCCATGGTCAGCGGTTGGCGCGGCAGCGGCGCGGCCCAAAGCCCGAAAAGCAGACCGACGAGCGCGTCGCTGCCCTCCGGCAACGCAAGCACCGCCGCCGCATGGTCAATCCGCGCGACCTCGGGCTGCGGCGGCAGCGGCGCGCCGGTCGCCAGTGCATCCATGACACCATCGGCCCATGAAATCAGGTCCAGTGGACCGGCACCGGCGGCTGCCACGGTTTCGGCGACATCACTCATGGCACCGTCACCCAAAGCGGCAAGGACGTGGCCCCGCGAAACACGAAGCGAAGCGGCAGAACCGAGCCGGACGGCATCGTGGCGGGGGCCGCGAACCGATAGCCGGTGTCGGAGTCGACGACGAATTCGCCTGCCGCCGGGTTCGCGCCCGCTCCACGTGTCAGGCTGCTTCCGCCGAGCATCACCGCGGCATCGCTGCTTGCCGCGCCTGCCGGAGCAAACCCCTGCCCCGTGACCGTGAACCGCCCGTTGCCGTCCGGACCGGCCAGCGCGCTTTGTGCCGGAGCGATGGTAAAGGATACTGGCGCAGAGGCCAGCACCTCTGTCGCGCCTCCGGCGCCGGGCCGCTCGATTTCCAGCTGCGCGGCATAAAGCCCCGGCGGCACCTGCGTGACGCCGGCGGTCCGTTGCACCACCGCCTCCACTGCGGGGCCGCGCAGTTGCACGGACCAATCGACCCCGACGCGCACCGGACCGGTCAGGCTTGCTCCGGTGAGGATCAGCCGGGGGTGATCGCCCGTCAGGCCGTCCCCGATCAGTCGCAGCGTCTCGCCATAGGACACCAGCGCCGGGCGCAGGGTGACGTCTTCACTCTCGCCGCCGGGCCGCACCAGCGTCACGCTGTTTTCCGAGGTGGTCAGATTCGGCGCCCCCGCCGCGCGCACGCCGACACTGTAGCTCAGGACGCGCGCCCCGGTGCGGCGTGGCGCGGGCGGCATCAATTGCACCGCCACCTGGTAATAGGCGGCCAGGCGTGGCGCCATGTCACCGGGCGTCCAGAAGCCCACAGCCTCCGATTGCCCGATGGGCAGCAGGGTAATGTTCATCCGCGTGGTCGGGTCGGCCACCCCGACATCTGCAAAGAGGTTGGTCCCGGCCACCGTGGTCCGTGACGTCAGCACTTGGTGCTCGTTGAGGGCCAGCATCGCGGCGCTCAGCGCCAGTTGCGCATCAAGCGCCCCGTCTATGTCGTCCGTCATGGCATGGGCGGCAAGCTGATAGGCGCAGACAAGGCCGAGCGGCGTGAAATGCGGTGCGATTTCCGGATTCGGCGGAACCCGGTTCAACACCGACCCATCCCTCCCGATATGATAGAGAAACAGCGTCAGCGGATCGTTTCCCGCCTCATCCGGCGGGCGCGGGCTGACAACCGGAGCCGGGCGCGGCGCCCAAATCGGAGAGGCCGCCATATGCAAGCGGATCGTCGCGGCGATGGCCTGTGTGGCCAGTTTGAGATCCGGGAGCGGCATCAGCTTTGATCCAGTCCGAACCGGCGCCGCGCCGGTCGGCTCGCGCCGAGGCACCGCCGCAACGGTGTGGGTGCCGGGGCGGGGGGCTGCACACGGCCTTGCGGCTCGATCACGTCTATCCGGATCTCGCCGATGCTGAGCCGGGTCTGCGCCTCGGGCTCCGGCTCTGGCGGCTCGCCTGCCGCATCCTGCCATGGTCTGTCCTGTGTCTCCGGCATCAGCCGATCCGGCGCAGGGTCGATCCGGAGCCGATCGTGAGCCTCTGGTGGAGGCGCCGGGTCCGAGTCCGGATGGTTCGTTTGCGGCATCCCGAAAAATCCGTCGAGCAAGGTTTCAAGGTCGATCCTTTCTTCGGGCAGAGGTGCATCCGCTTCTGCGGGTTCACCTGCGGCGTCCGGTGGGTCCATGTTGGCAGGGGGCGGCGCGATGGGGTCCGGCGCGTTCGTGTCCGGGGCATCGGCGGTCCTTTCCTGTCGCGTGTCGCTTTCGCCGTTGACCGCGGGCGCATCGGGCAAGGTCTCGGCTACGAACTCCGGCCAGTCTGGCTGCTGTCCGGGCGGGCGCGGGTTGTCTGACTCGTGCGGTGGCGGCCTATCTTCCATCGCGGCATCGAAGTCGCCCAGATCTCCGGCCGGTGCGTCATGCTGCGCTGCAGCCTGCGGTTTCTCAGGGGTCGGGTCGCCGCTTTCAGCGCGTGGAAAAGCCGCCGCGTTGTCGGGCAATTCCGCTTCGGGCAAGCTCAATCGCACCGGCGTGGCCGGGCTCTCCTGCGGGGCGACGGCGTCGGGCGTCAGCCGGGCGCCAAGTCTTTCGAAATAGCCGCTCATCCCAGTCTCCTTGTCCGGCGCGCAGCCTCGCGGTCGCGGTTGATCTGATCGACAAATCCGCGCCGATGGTTCTGCGGCAGGTCGACGATCGCCCCGAAGCTCCAACCATAGCGCGATGCGATCAGGTGGATGTCGGACATCATCCGCGCACGCCGCGCCCGCAGTGCCCCGAGACAGTAGGCTTCCGCGTTGAAGGCCATGGTGTGATCCGCGCCGCATTCGGGGCACTGCGTGCGCAGGGTCAGATCAACCAGCGGCGCAACCGCTTCGGCGATTTCCGCGATCTTTGCGACATGCTCCGTCTCGCCCTCCGGCAGACATCGGAGCGCAATGACCTCACCGGCCCGCGGGCCGCCCGCCGCCCCGGCGCGCTCATCCTCGCCGTTGGGAAGACGGAAGCGGATGCCGCCTTCCGCCATGAGCCAGCCCTCCTCAAGTCGTTCCACGTCCCGCGAGGGTTTCAGCGCGCCGAGCAAGTCGCCAAGGTCGAAATCAAAGGAGAACCGGGCTTCGCAGGCCGCGCAGGTGCGGTCGCCGGCGATCCGCGATCCGAACTCCGCCAGGTGCAGTTGTGCCATCAGCCGGTCACGATCCGCCACGGCCATCCGCGCCGCCTCACCCGGTCTCAGAACGCCGCCCGGCCGATCCATCAGCAACGCATCGACCAGAGCGATGGCGTCAAAGGGCGACGTGCCTTCAACCGCCAGTTCCACACGTGCGGTCAGGTCGCGAAGATACAGGGGCCCCGGCCCCGGAAAGTGAAGCAGATCATATCGCATGGCTGTGCAGGCCCCGATCCCCGGGGCCACCCCGTCAGGTTTCGGCTTTTTCCGGGATTTCCTGCCGGCTCGCGCCTTCGTTCTGGATCACCAGCCGTTCGATGGCGTATCCAGCGGAATTGGCGTCCAGTTCTGGCAGCATCTCGTATTCGGAAACCCAGCAGTTGTGAATATTGTAGGCCCGGACCACCTCGCCCGCGAGGTTGTTCAGCACAATGGTCATCGGCTTGCGAAAGCCCTGGAGCGACAGAATGCCAAGCTCGCCGGGCTCGAACACCTTGCGCGCCCAGATCTCGAACTCCTTGTCCCAGGTGATGCCGCGTTCCAGCGTGATCGCCTCGGCGCTCACCAGCCCAGGGCCGATATGCTGGATGTTCGGATCGCCGCCCTGCCGATGGGTGATCGTCTCGACAGTCTGTTTGATCGACGAAACCTTGGAGACCCCGGCGACATATTTGCCATCCCACATCACCCGAAACCGAAAAGTCTTGTAGGGTTCGAACCGGTGGGCGTTCATCGGAAATTCGGTGCTCATGGCGTCTCTCCCCCTCAGGTATCCGCCTGGCCAGCGATCTGCTGGAGCGTCAGGACCACGAATTCCGCCGGTTTCAGCGCAGAGAAGCCGACGAGCACGTTCACAACGCCGACATCAATATCGGCCTGCGTGGTGGTCTCGGCGTTACATCGCACGAAATAGGCGTCGGCCTTGGTGGTGCCCTTGAAAGCACCTTCGCGGAACAACCGGCCCATGAAGGTGTCGACGTTCAGCGTGATCTGCCCCCACAGGGTTTCGCCGTTGGGTTCGAACACCGTCCATTGCAGCCCCTGGTACAGGCTCTCTTCGATGAAAAGCGCCGTGCGCCGGACGTTGATGTATTTCCATTCGCTGGCCAGCTCATTCGCCCCCGCCAAGGTGCGCGCCCCCCAGGGCCGGATGCCGGAGGACGCCTGCGTGATGCAATTCACGCCGCGCGGGTTCAGCATTCCGACATGCCCATCGGACAACTGCCGCGCCACGCCGGTGATGCCGAGGATTGGCAAATCCTGACCCGCCGGTCCTTTCCAGATGCCACGCGTCTGATCGGTGCGGGCATAGACGCCCGCCATGGCACCCGCCGGGCCGATAGACACCTGCCGACCGCCTTCGTTGATCAGGATGTTCGGATAGTAGACGGCGGCATGATCCGTCGCGACTCCGACGCGCAGCGCATCGGCGGCGGTGGCCATGTCCTGCGGCGACAGGCCGGTTTCCGGCGGATTGACGATCAGGAAGGCCCGCTGTTCCCGGCAAAACGCCGAGGCCGCGGCGATGAAGGGCTGCATGTCCTGCACCGTGGTGTTGTCCGGTGGCAGCACCATGATGTTCCAGTCGCGCACTTCTTCGTCGATCACCGCAAAAGCGTTGGTGTAATCTACCAGCTGCGGCGGGTTGCCGTCACTGGCCACGGCGCCCGCTGCTTGCTGCAGCCCGGCCACCCCTGCGGCTCCAACGGTATATCGCGGCACATTCAGCACCCGCGTGGCCGCCGCCCAGTCCGCAGGTTGCGCAACAAATGTGGGCACGTCGGTGTCGCCCGCCGTACTCGAATTCAGGGTCAGGCGCAGACCGCTTGTCGTTGCGGTCCAAGGTGAGAGGCGTGGATTGGCGGCCCGGTGTGCATTGATCGCATCACGCAGTTGGTTCAGCCGCTGGCGGACCCCGTCGTGGTTGCCGTTCGCGCTGCTGGCGTAGGTGTCCGTGACGATCTCGTCAGCGGCATTCGCACCGGGACGGGTGTCCGTGATGTTCAGCGTTGCCGGGGCTCCGGCGGCGTTCAGGCCCGGAAGATCCACCCGATCCAGTGTGCTGTTTGCCCGCGCCGAAAAGGTCCGCAGTGCGGCAGCATCGGCGAAGCGAATGCTGATCCCCGTTGGCGCCGGACGCCGCGCCGCATGGGCGCCGATTTCCAGCCCGCCGTTTGCGGGCCCCATCATCAGGGTGGCGGTGATATCCTTTCCGCCCGTTGCCGGACGCAGGCGGATATCCCCGCCATTGTCGGATGTGATCGTCAGATAGCGGGTCGGGGTGCCGCCGATCGTCGGCCCCTGTTCGCGCCCCACGGTGCAGGCAACGCCGGGCGTGCCCTGATCCTGATACGCCTGCTGAATGACGGTTTGGAGCTCCGGAGCCAGCGTATCGTCGATCACTGCGTTCGCAGAGGCGGACGCGTCGGCGGCCACCGCTGCCGCTGTGCTCGTCAGGTCCACTTCGACATAGGGCAGCCCGTCCACGGAGATCGCAAAATGCGTGCCGCCCGGGGCGCCGGGTGTGGCGTCAACCAGCGCGGTAAAGGCGTTGCGGAATGCGGCAGGTGTGTTTCCGGGCAAGGGCCGACCCATCAGCGCCATGCCATTGCTCGCCGCCGGGCCGACGTCCTGCGCATCGACCAGGGCGCTGTTTTGCGTCAGGTACGTCTCGGCATAAAGCGGATCATTCGGGTTCATCGTCAGATTGACGTAAACCTCGATCTCGCTTTCCACGTTCACACCGGCGGCGTTTGGACCCCAACGGAAGATTTCCATGTTGAAGCGGGCTTCCGGCTCCTCACCGCCATAGCTGACACGGGCGCGGATGGTCTCTCCGGTGGCCCCGGCGGCCTTGGCCGTCAGGGTCAGGGTGTTGGCCCCCGCCTCATTTTGCAAATGAACGAACGCGGGCACCGCGCCATTGGCGATCCGCATCACGTAGAGGTCGGAACCGCCATTGGTAAAGAACAGCCGGACGTAGCGCGCCATGTCGCTGACCGCGCTGTCATCGCCAAAGGTTCGGATGAACTCCGTCAGATTCGTCAGCCTGACAGGGCGGCCGATGGGGCCTTTCTGCGCCCGCCCGACGAACATTCCGATGGATGTGGAGGCCCCGGAGATGGGGCGTGCGCCGCTTGGTTTTTCAACCACGTAGACGCCGGGATAGGTAAGAGAAACCAACGTGCATCTCCCCGAATGATTTTAGAAATGAAAACGATACTACAATTATGAGTAGAGTAAGAGGCGCCAGCGATTCCGTCAACCTTTCGTTCCCGGCAAACGTGACTCGCGATTTTTCGGAGTGTTGCAACGAAGCGCGGCAGTTTTAGTGATTTAAAAACAATGATATAATAACTTTCTGGAGGTGTTGGTTGATCGTGGAGACTTCGCCACTTGCCACAAATCCGGTCGGGGGAACACGTCTGAAGAACCGTGAAAACCGACCCTCACAAAACAGGTGAAAATTTGACTCTCCTTAAGAGTGCAAATCGAAGGTCGTCCCGGGGGCCGCGCGCCCCTCGCGCTTGGCCTGTTGGCGCGCCCGCATCATCGGTCCGGGCGAGCGTGCCGTGGCTTCGGCGCAAAGAGGTAGGGGCCTCGATTGTAGCGGTGACAGTCGGAAATAAACGCCTTTTTAATCATTCGTGGACAATCTCCGGGATCAATCAGGGGCAGGGGCCGATTGTTACAAAAGGGCCGGAACTGCCCAATTCTGGGGTTTGTCAGGGCACATGCCATGAACCATTTCGCAACGTTGTACACGGGAGTGCTTTTGGGCCTTCTGACCTTGTGTGCGCCTGTATCGGCACAAACCGTGCTGAGCGGGAATTACAGCATTGATGGCCGCTTCTGTGCCGGGCCCGATTGTTGGAACACCGAGGACTTCACCAATACAACGCTGAAGTTGAAACAGGTGGAGCCTCGTCTTGTCTTCGAGGATTCTTCCACCGCCGGTTTCCCAAGCGTCGATTGGCGGATGGATGCCAATGGCTCGAGCCCGACCGAGGGAAGCTATTTCGCGATCTCCAACGTCGATGCCAACCGGACGCTGTTCACGTTGCGGGCCAATGCTCCGGCGAATGCCTTCTATCTCGATGATAGTGGAGATCTTGGCCTCGGCACGAGCATTCCGCAGGCGGATCTTCACCTCGTCGATGCCAGCAATCCCGGCATCGCCTTCGAGACGGCGGGTGGGGGGCACATGTGGCGGCTGCATGGCAACGCTGGCGGGTTCTACCTAAGCGATCCTGGCAGTAGCACGCTGCCATTCGAAATCCGGACCAATGCGCCGGACCGTGCCTTCTACATTGACGCGACCGGTAAGACCGGCCTCGGCACAGCCGCGCCTGCCGCGGCCTTGCATGTGTTGCGCACCGATGGCAGCGCGGCCTTGCGGGTGGAGAACACGGCCCCGGCGCCCGCAGCGGTGCGCGAGATGTTCAACATGACGAACAACGGCGGCTCATACTTTACCCTAACCAATACGTCAGCATCCGCATCGTGGTATTTTGTCCATGAAAACAATGCGCCCAACCGCTTTATGATCAACCACTCCGACGGCGGCGTGCAAATGGCCCTGACCCGCACCGGCGATCTCACGATCCCCGGCGCGCTGTACACCGCCGGCAGTTGTGATGCGGGCTGTGACCGGGTCTTCGACGAGGATTATCCGCTCCCCACGATTGCCGAGCAGGCGGCGATGATGCGCGAGATGAAGCACCTGCCGAACGTCGGTCCCACAGACGAGGACGGGCCTTTCAACCTCACTGCCATGACCGGCGGTATGCTCAATGAGCTGGAAAAGGCGCATCTCTACATCGGGCAACTGCACGATACGGTTTCGAAACAAGCGGCGGAAATCACAGGGCAGAGCGCGCGAATCGCGGATCAGGATGTCGCCATACGTGCCCTGCTGAACCGGGTCGCCCGGCTCGAACAAGAATCCAAATAGCAATCCAGGGTCGCATGACACGGCTCAATGCGCCCCGCGCCAGTCGTTGATCGCGAACGTCGGTATCAGGGCTGCCCTCGGGTAAGGATCACCTTACCTGAGGCCCCTGACCGGTCTTTTTTCACAAAATTTGTTGAGTTTGGGTTATACTTGCCCTCAAGCGTACCGGAATTTCGGCGCAGTTTTTTGTCTTGGCATTGTTTCTATTGGGAGAATTCTGATGGGTATCACCACAAATCATTCCGTTTTCACAACGGCGACTGTCGCTTGTCTGCTGGCTGGCAGTGCCAGTGCACAAAACTTGATCAACTCGAACACGACGATCCACAACAGCCTTTGTGTTGGCTTTGATTGTGCCACCACGGAATCCTACGGGTCCGACACCGTCCGGCTGAAGGAAAACAACCTGCGCATCCATTTCGACGACACGTCGACGGGAAGTTTTCCCAATCAGGATTGGCGCATCGAGGTGAACTCGAACGCCAATGGCGGCGGCGAATACTTCCGCGTGATGGATGCGACCGCCAACCGCAGCGTTTTCACGCTCGAAGCCAACGCACCCAGCAGCGCGCTTTACCTCGATGACGGCGGCCGCCTCGGTCTTGGCACGTCCAGTCCGGTTGTCGAAGTGCACGTGGTTGATGGCGACACGCCGACGATGAGGCTCCAACAGGATGGGTCCTCCGGCTTTGCCGCGCAATCTTGGGACCTCGCTGGTAACGAGACGAGCTTCTTTATCCGGGATGCGAGCAATGGCTCCACGCTGCCGTTCCGCATCCGGCCGACCGCGCCGAGTAACGCGCTTGTCGTGGACACCGATGGCGATGTCGGGATCGGGACTCTGACCTCCGATGCGGCCTTGCACGTCAAACGCACCGGAGCGGGCGTCAAGCAGATGATGCTTCTGGAGAACAACGGCGGTGGCTACATCACGCTGGAGAACACGGCCACAACGGAATCGTGGTTCTTCACGCATGAGAACAATGCGCCCAACCGTTTCCTGATCTCGCATTCGGATGGCGGCGTGCAAATGGCACTGAGCAAACAGGGCGACATGGTCCTCATGGGCGATCTGACCACCACCGGCGCGGTCTGCGGGTCGGGCTGTGATCGGGTGTTCGACGCGGATTACCCACTGCCGACCATCGCCGAGCAGGCCGAAATGATGTTCGCGTCCCGACATTTGCCCAATGTTGGCCCAACCGACGAAAACGGCCCGTTCAACGTGACCCAAAAAGTGGCCGGCATGCTGAACGAGTTGGAAAAGGCGCATATCTACATTGCTCAGCTCGAAGAGCGCCTGGCGTCGGTCGAATCCCGCCTTCCGGCTGAGTAAGATCCGAGTCCTTAACAAAAGGTCCTGCGTGTTGCGGGGCCTTTTGCTTGACTGAGCATCATGCCATTCTTCAGGCATGAGAACGCTTTACCTGCATATCGGCCGTGGCAAGACCGGCACCACCGCGATCCAGCGTTATTGCGCGACGCAGCGTGATGCGCTGCTGGCCGCCGGTGTCGATTACCTCATGACCGGAGACATGGGGCGCGGTCATGGCCATCAGAGCCTGGCCAAGGGCTTCATCGCGGATGTTCCTGGATACATGATCCCGGCCAACAATCCCGAGCAGGTGCGCACCGACACCGCCGCCGAGATTGCCGCCAGCGCCGCGCCAAACATCCTCCTGAGCTCGGAGAACTTTCCCTTGGCGGACATCGCGCGGGTGCGAGACTGGATAGGCACGCTGCCCGATATAGCGGCGGTGAAAGTGATCTTTTTTGTCCGCTCCCAGGATGAACTGGCGGAATCCGAGTATAATCAGATGGTTAAGCTCAAAGGGGAGGCTCGCAGTCTTGCCGATTATGCCGCCGCATTGGAAGGGGCGGATTATATGCACGAGAGCCGGGGTTGGGCGGAGGCTTTCGGCGCGGAAAACCTGATCTGCCGGGTGTTCGATGCCAGCGGCGGAGTTCTGACGGGATTTCTCGAATGTCTGCCGGTGGACCCTGCGGCCTTGCCCGAACCCACACGGGGCAACCCAACCGACGCCGCCGCCTATGCCAATAAATCGCTCGGAGCAAAGGCGCTGGGCACCGCGCTTCTGCTCAATCGGATCGAGATCGCGGAGCGTCTATCGCTTTATCGGGACCTGTTCGCCCGCTTCGAAGGGCAGGACATCCCGGCGGTGTTGATGAGCAGCGCAGAGGCCCGAGCCCTGCGCGCCCGTTTTGCCGCCAGCAACGCGGCGTTCAGCGAAACCTACCTCGGAACCCGCTGCGAGGACCTCGGTGGGCGGCGCTATGATGACGCCACACGCGATGCGCTTTTTGCGCAGGTCAAGGCGCTCAACATCGCGCCCTGAGCGTCAGGGAAACGGAAACACCCCGCCCGTCACATCACGCACCCAGGCCTGGAACACGGCGTTCGTCCCGTTGAGCGTTTCTTCCATATAGCCTTCGAACACGTCCCGATCGGCGAACACGTCGCTGCGGGAGCAGGGCAGGGGGCGCAGGTAATGCAGCAGGCCGATATTGGCCGCCTCCTCGGGGTATCGCGCCTCTGCGATCTCATCATTCGGGAAATTCCATCGCATCGGCATGGGTCGCACCGGCAGGTCAAGGTCCGCACAGGTCAGCGGGATCGAAACCTGCGGCGCCCACCATTCGTTCAGGATTTCCTCGACCATCGGCCGAATCTCCATGTCGCGGGCATGAAAGCGCCGGAGCAGTTCCGGTGTGCCCGCAAAGACGCCGAAGTTGATGTAGAACGGCGCAAGAGGGGGCCTGTGTTCGGGAAGCAGCGTGTAGCGGTAAGGCGTCGGGATTGTCTTCCCAAGCACGGCCAGCGCGATCTCTTCCCAATCTCGCTGCGGGTCGCGTTCCATGCCATCACGCGGGAAGTGGTAGTGGGCGATAGCGCCAGTCAGCGCCGGGTCGTCAATGATCTCCTGCGCCAGCGGTGCAACCGACCGCATCGGCGCCACGTCCGCATCGCAGATAAAGGAAACATCGGCGTTCGGGTCAATCAGGTCGAACCGCATATTGTGCTGGCGTACGTGAAAGCGGTTCTCCGCGCCCGGCTCATGCGCCCAATGGATGTCGATATTGGCAAAATAGGGCTGCCACCGTGCGGGGATTTCCGGCAGGTCGTGATCGCCGAACACGCAGACCAGCCGCGCCGCGGCTTCATCGCCACCCAGATGATCAAGGCACTTCCGAAAGAAGGCCATTTGCGAGAAAAAGCCGTCATTGGCGCTGCCGCAGAGCAGGAATTCAAGTTTCATCGTGTCGTGCCCGGCCTTGCCCAATCTCCTGAAGGTCTACGCCATTCAGGGGGCTGAAACAATCGCCGGTCCTGCGTGCTCTGGCTCCATGCCTTGCCCTGCGCTATACACGGCCCACAACCATGCCGGAGCACCCCTTGGACTGGAAAGCCTTCTACGACGCCCGCGTGGCCGAGCTGGATCCCGGCGCTCATCTCGCGCAGGTGGGGCACACGGTAAACGGCAAGCCGATCCCGACCGAGCATTTCAACGCGCTTCTGGCGCAGATCGCCGCCGAACTGGACATTCGCCCGGATGATCATCTGCTTGATCTGTGCTGTGGCAATGGCGTCTTCACCAGGCCGCTGGCCGAGCCCGCCAAGGCCGCGCTGGGCGTCGATATCTCGGGGGCCATGCTGCAAGTCGCGCGCGCCGATCATGCGGCGCCCAACCTGTCCTATGCCGAAATGGACGTGGCCGAGATCGCGTCACTGTCGTCCCGTCCCGAAGCGCCCTTCACCCGCGTGATGATGTATGGTGCATGGCAGCACTTCACCCCCGAAGCCGGACGCGCCATTCTGTCCGACGTGCTGCGCATTGCTGCGCCGGATTTGCGGATCTTCCTCGGCTTTGTGCCCGATGTCGCCCGCAAGGACTGTTTCTTCGACACCCCGGAACGCCGCGCGGCCCATGCCGCTCATGTGGCCGCCGGAACCGACGCCTTTGGTACATGGTGGGAGCAGGAGACCTTGGCGCATCTGGCCGCCGATCTGGGCCTTGTTTGTCGTTTTTCTGAGCTTCCGCCGCAGGTTCACGCCGCCGCCTACCGCTTCAATGCCACGCTCACCCGCGACTGACCCTCACGCCATTGGCGGTGTTTTTGCCATCGGCGCGCCCGGTGCGCCGGTGCCGGGCAACCTCTGGGAGCTCTGGACGGACGCCGCCGCGCAGGCGCTGACCTTCGTGAACGCCCGTTCCGGATTTGCACATATCCTTCAATGCCTTGCGCCACGTCGCATCTGGCTGCCTGCCTATTGCTGTGCTGACATGGCCGAAGCCACCCGCGCGCCCCTGATCTACGGCGGTGATGACACTCTGACGCCGGATGTGGATGCGCTGGACGAAGCGCTGCGGCCCGGTGATCTGGTCCTTGGTCTCAATCATTTCGGCAGGCCGAACGCGAACCTTGCCGCGCTTGCCCGCAGCCGCCCTGATGTCACCTGGGTCGAGGATTGCGCGCAGGCCGCCGATACGGGCGCGACGCCCTGGGCCGATTTACGGCTCTTCAGCCCGCGCAAGCTGCTGGCCGTGCCGGATGGTGGCATTCTCGTCGATGCCCGTGGTCTGTTGCCGGCCCCGCGCCAGCGTCCCGCCGCCACCGCGCGCCTGCGCCATGCCGGATTGATGCGGGCAGCGGATCCGCAGGATCGCAACAACGCCGCATGGTACGCCGCCTTTCAACGCGCGGAGGCGGCCATGACGGTAAGCGATCATGCCATGAGCGCCCACACCCGGAACATCTTGCAGGGCACACGGGCCGACGCGCTCATCGCGGCGCGCCGCGCCAATTACGCGCGCCTGCATGCGCATCTCTCCGATCTTGCGCTCTGGCCTGATCCTGCGCCGAAATGGACACCGCTTGGCTTTCCGATCCGCGTCCCGGATGCGGCTGCGCTTGGGGCTGGGCTCGCCAGGGAACGCATCTTTGCGCCGCGCCACTGGCCCCGGTTGGTCACCAATAACCCGCCGCCATCAGAGGCCATGCTGCAAAAGCAATTGCTCACGCTGCCTTGCGATCAACGCTATGGCGCAGCGGACATGGACCGAATCGCCGCCGCAGTCCGGACGGTGCTGAGATGACCCATCCGTACAACTCCCGCGCCTATGCGCAAACCCTGCCGGGGCGCGACCCCGTGCACATGAGCGATGCCCTCGGCGTGCCGCTGCGCCTGCGGACGATCCCGGGCACGGACCGGATCGACGCCTGCGGCGCCTACCCCATTTCGCCTGATTTGAGGGCTTGCAGCCGCGCGGCGCTCCGTGACGAGCTTTCCGCGCTGGGCGTCGTCAGCCTTGTTCTCGTTTCCGACCCGTTTTGCGCGGACACACCGCAAGGCTTTGATTTTGCGCGGCCATATAAACCGCATCATACGATTGTCCCCGGTGACGGGCCGGTTCGCTTTTCCAAGCATCACCGCGCCGAAGTCCGCCGCGCCTTGCGGCACTGCGCGGCTCGCCGGATCCCGCTGGCCGATCATCTCGCCGCGTTTATCGGCCTTTACGATACGCTGAGCGCGCGCCACGGCCTGGGCGCGCAGCATCGCTTTTCCCCGGCGCATTTCGCGCATCTTGCAGCACATCCGGAGGACTTCCCCTGCTTTGGCGCTTTTGCCGAGGATGGCGCGTTGCTGTCCGCGCATATCTGGGTCCGCGCCGGGGATCGCCTCTACAGTCACCTCGCCGCATCCAGTGAGGCGGGCTATGGCATCGGGGCGGCCTACGCGGTCTACGATGCCTCGATCAACAGCTTTGCGGAGCATCGTATCACGCTTGGCGGGGCGCCTGACAGCGCGGAGGGCCAGCAAACGTCCGGGCTTGACCGGTTCAAGCGTGGTTTTGCCAACGGCAGCCGAAGTCCGCAGTTGTGCGGTCTTATCGTCGATCGCAAGGCTTACGCCGCCCTCGCCCCAGCCAATGCGTCCGCACCGCCGTCGGGGTTCTTCCCGCTGTACCGCCGCCCACAGGGCCATAAATGAGGCGGTTGCGTTGTGCGATCTCGCCAGATGTGGTTTTTGCGGCACGGGACAGGGAGCAACGGCCCCGGTGCAGATCGCGCCCCTTTATTCCACGCGTGCAAACCGGCACAAGAAGAGCAGGCCCGCTGGGGCCTTGGCTGTCGCGTCAGGCCCGATCGGGGCCGCACCGCGCGCTGGGTGGAACAGGAGACCGCACTTGCGCCTTCGGATCGGATCCTTCGCGGTATCCCTGTGCCTCTTTGCAAGCATGGGTGGCGAGGCTGTGCCACAGACCGACCCATGGGCGCGCCCGACGCTCGCCTTCACCGGTGTGCCGGGCATGGTCGACATGCCCATCGCGCATCAGATGCGGGACGCGGATCTGACCGCCACGCTCGGCTTCGTCGACGGGACCGCCCGCACCACCTTCCATTTCCAGATCACGCCGCGCCTCTCCGGCGTGTTCCGCTACACCGCGTTTGGCGATTTCTTCAATTCCGGTGACGACTATTACGACCGCAGCTTCGATCTGCGCTATCAGCTCATGGAAGAGGGGCGATATCGCCCGGCGGTGACCATCGCCTTGCAGGATTTTGGCGGAACTGGCGTCTTTGCGGGCGAATATGTGGTCGCAACAAAGACCTTCGGCAACTTCCGCGCCACCGGTGGCATCGGCTGGGGCCGCTACGGCAGCTATAATGGCTTTATCAACCCGCTTGGCGTGCTGTCGGACCGGTTCAAGACCCGCCCCAAGCAGGTGCGCGGCGTCGGCGAAACCGGCCGTTTGGACACCAGCCAATGGTTCCGCGGGGACGCCGCGTTGTTTGGTGGTGTGGAATATGCCGTCAATGATCGCTTCCGTCTGGCGCTCGAATACTCCTCCGACAATTACCGCCTCGAACAGGCCAACACCGGGTTTGATCGTGCGTCGCCTCTGAACTTTGGCGTCAACTATCGTTTCCGCAATGGCGTCGACATGCGTGCGGGCTATCTCTACGGCAGCACGCTCGCGGTGCAGTTCAGCTATACGCTCAACGCGAAGAAGCCCACGCGCCGCGCGCCGGTGAGCGCAGGCGCGCCGCCGCCGCTCCTGGTGCGGGCGCCGGGCGCTGCTGCCGATCTTGGCTGGACCCGGCAGGCAGGCGCCGCCGAGGGGCTACGCGACAGCGTGGCGCAGGTTCTCGTCGCCGAAGGTCTCAGCCTTGATGGTTTCACGGTTGAGCCGCGCCGCGCTCTTGTGCGCTTCCGTAACCCCAGCGCAATGAATACGGCGCAATCGGTTGGACGGATTGCGCGCACCCTCAGCGTGCTCATGCCGGCTTCGATCGAACAGTTCGAGATTGTTCCGGTCTCGGCCAATGGCACGCCGCTCTCGCGCATCATCCTCCGGCGCAGCGACCTGGAGGAGCTGGAGTACGCCCCCGATGGCGCGTGGCAGACCTTCGCCCGCGCCCGGATCGAGGATGCCACGACTGGCGATCTTGCTCCGGCGTTGTCCGGACCGGCGACGCCTTCGTTCACTTGGGGCCTCGGCCCGTATCTGCAGGCCACCTATTTCGACCCTGACAGCCCGATCCGCGTGGATGTGGGCGTCGAGGGACGCTTCCGCTATGAGCCGGTCGGCGGTCTTGTCCTTTCCGGCACCCTGCGACAGCGGCTGACCGGCAACCGGGGCGACACCCGCCCTTCGGATTCCGTGCTGCAACGCGTACGATCCGACGTCGGACTCTATGCCGAGCAGGGCGAAACCGCGCTGACCAACCTGACCATCGCCCGCTACTTCCGCCCTGGCAAGGATCTCTATGGCCGGGTCACGGCGGGCTATCTCGAACCGATGTATGCCGGGGTCTCGGGCGAGGTTTTGTGGAAGCCGGTCAACAGCCGCCTCGCCCTCGGGGCCGAACTGAATTACGTGCGGCAGCGCGCCTATGATCAGGGCTTTGGCCTGCGCGATTACGAGACCGTCACCGGGCACCTGTCCGCCTATTACAAGGCGGCAAATGATTTCCACTATCAACTCGACATGGGCCGTTACCTCGCCGGGGACTGGGGTGCGACGCTGAGCGTGGATCGCGAATTCGCCAACGGCATCAGGATCGGCGCATTCGCAACGCTGACCGATGTGCCCTTCGATACCTTCGGGGAAGGCTCCTTCGACAAGGGTATTCGCTTCGATATCCCGCTTTCGGCCATCACCGGGAGCAAGTCGACACGCAGCGTTTCGCGGACGATCCGCCCGGTGCTGCGGGACGGCGGCGCGCGCCTGAACGTGATTGGCAGGCTCTACAACGATGTGCGGGATTACCATCAGGACGGCTTGCAGGAGCAATGGGGGCGGTTCTGGCGATGATGCGTCTGCTTGGGCTCCTTGGACTGCTGATGCTGGCCGCCTGCGGCAACGATGGGCTGAGCTCCGGCGCGCTGCGTGGCGTGTGGTCCTCGACGTTCGGCCAGAATGCCGCGCCGCCGAACCTGCGCGAATCGCTCACACCAGAGGCCATCGCACGGTTCAGCGGACCGCTGCTCTTTGTTGAAGTGTTCGGCAGTGGTATTCAGGCGGGCCTGACGCCGGGGCCACGTAATGGTGCGGTGCAGCAGTGGAACACGCAGGATGGCGCCAGCCTCAGCCTGATCGGCGGGGTTGTGACCGCCAGCCGCGCCCTTGGCGACGATCTGATCTCGGCGGATGTCTCCGACGTTGTCGCCGCGCTGCGCCGTGGCGCGAAACGGGGCGTGCGCGTGCATCGCTACCTCACCCACGAAAACAGCCTCGAAATCCGCGCTTTCAAATGTGACTATACGCAGGCAGGGCGGGAAACCGCGCAAACCCTGGCGGGCAGCTTTGCCGCGCGCCGGGTCGACGAGAGTTGTTTTGACAGTGGCGGATTGCGAATCGACAACAGCTATTGGATCGACGGCTCCGGCGTGGTTCGCAAATCCCGCCAATGGCTCAGTCCCCTTGTCGGATATGTCCTGATCGAGCGTTTGAAAGACTGATAATGCGGCATCCGTCGCCTATTTGCGGCAAGCTTACCGAAAGGTTAACTGCTTGCGTTGCGCGAAAGTGGTGGATGGTGTACGCCCGAACCAGAATGATTTTCGGAGTGCAAATCATGAAACAGAAAGTTCTTACGTCTTTCGTGCTGATTGCAGCCATGGCGGGCGCGACGGCTGTGCCGGCGCAGCAGCAGGAATGTGACAGCGACCAGTCCACGGCGCAAACCGACGATGACTGCACGATCCTTGGCGGCCTCTTCGGTGCCGGCGGCGGTGGCGGTGCGGCCGTTATCGCGGGCGTTGCAGCAGCGGCTGCAATTGCTGGCGGCGGTGGCGGCGGCGGAGGTGAAACGCCCAACACCTTCCCACAACAGTAAGTCCGGATCTCCGGCGGTTTGAAATAATGAGGCGAACCTGCATCGGGTTCGCCTTTTTTCGTGGCAGGACCGCCGAAAACTGGCACCTCCAGGCGCGACCGACTAAAACCGGATCATATCACGGACCGAAGGATTTCCCGATGCTCAGGCCATTTTTCGCCACTCTGGCATTTGTCGCTCTTCTGGGATGCGACGTGGTGTACCAATCCCCGAGCGTCAATCCTTTGAATGACGATGACACGAAGGTCCGGGTCGTGCAGATGACCCCTGAAACCGTGCTCTCGGCAAACCGCTCTGCTTACCGTCCGAAACAGCTTCCCGGCGTGTTCTTTGCCGCTGCAGGCGCAGGTGCCAACCCGCGCGGGAGCGGCGCGCTGCCGCGTCCGTTCGAGGATCCGGGCCGCGCCAGCAGCCTGCTCGAAACCCGTGTTCCGCCGCAGGTCACTGACGCGCCATACCGCATCGGGGTGGGCGATGTGCTTTTGCTCGCCACGCCCCAGAGCGGCAACACTGTCGAACAACTCACCGGACTGCTGGCCGCCTCGAACTCGCGGCAGGGCTATACCGTGCAGGACGACGGTGCCATCGCCATCCCGAATGTCGGCCGCGTGCAGGTGCGCGGCATGACCATTGATCAGGCCGAAGCCGAGCTGTTTCAAAGGCTGGTGGAAAACCAGATCGACCCGACCTTCAGCCTCGAAATCGCCGAGTTCAACTCACGCAAGGTCTCGATCGGTGGCGCGGTGGCGCAGCCTGCCGTGGCCTCCATCGGTCTCACGCCGCTTTATCTCGACGAGGCGCTTGCCGCTGCGGGTGGGGTGAATGCCGAGAATCTCGATTATGCCTCTGTCCGGATCTATCGTGACGGCACGCTCTACCAGATCCCGCTCAACGAGCTTTATTCCAATCGCGGTCTGCAACGCACCCGCCTCCAGGCAGGCGACAGCGTCTTTGTCGACACCGAACTGCAATTGGGCCAGGCGCAGGCCTACTTCGAGCAGGAAATCCGCACGGCACAGTTCCGCCAATCGGCGCGGATCAACGCCCTGAACGAGCTGCAGGCCGAGGTGAATATCCGCCGCAACGCCATGCAGGACACCCGGCAGAATTATCTCACCCGGCTGGAACTGGACTCGGTCGAGCGCGATTACGTTTACCTCACCGGCGAAGTGTCGGAGCAGAGCCGCTACCCGCTGCCCTTCGGCAAGACCGCCTCGCTGGCCGACGCGCTCTACAGCAACGGCGGCGTTCCGACAGAGACGGGCAATGTGCGGGAAATCTACGTTCTGCGCGGCTCCGAGGATGCGCGCGAATTCGGTGCGGTCACAGCATGGCAACTCGACGGGCGCAACGCCGCAAATTTCATGCTCGCCACGCGCTTTCAACTTCGGCCCAATGACGTGATCTTTGTCTCCGAGCAGCCGGTGACCCGCTGGAGCCGCGTCATCCGCCAGATCACCCCGTCGATCATCACCACCACGGTGGCGGCCGCCGCGAACTGAGGTTTCGCCGCGCTTGCGCGCGGCGACCGGCGCGCCTGCGGCGCGGGAGGGGGCGCTGCCCCCATCGCAGCAAAGCTGCGACTCCCCCGAGGTATTTTGGGACCAAAGACGTCAAAGCGGCACCCGAATGATGTCAGGTGCCGCCTTGTTCTTGAAGATTCTCGATCGGTGGTGGCGCGGGGCGATTATCCGCGCGCGTAGACGTCCTCATAGCGCACGATGTCGTCCTCGCCGAGATAGGTTCCGGTTTGTACTTCGATCAGCACCATCGGCACCTTGCCCGGGTTTTCCATTCGGTGCACCGCGCCGAGCGGGATGTAGACGGACTGGTTTTCGGTCAGGAGCGTGACCTCGTCATCGACGGTCACCTTCGCGGTGCCTTCCACGACGATCCAGTGTTCGGAGCGGTGGAAGTGGCTTTGCAGCGACAGTGACGCGCCCGGATGCACGAGAATGCGCTTTACCTGGAAACGCTGGCCGATCACGAGGCTCTCGAACCAGCCCCACGGGCGGTGATCCTTCGGGAACTGCGCGGCTTGCAGCGATCCCTTCTTCTTCAGCGCGGAGACGGCCTTGCGCACGTCCTGCGCGCGGCTCATGTCGGCCACCAGAACCGCGTCGTTCATCGCCACGGCCATGACATTGTTCAGGCCGATGCCGACAATCTCCAGGTTTGGATCCTCGGAGCGCAGCAGCGTGTCGTGGCAGTCGATGGCGGTGGCGTTGTCATCGGCCACCACGCCCTGCGCGTCCGGACCGCTTTCGCGCCACACTGCGTCCCAGCCGCCAAGGTCGGACCAGCCGCCCGCGAACGGCACGACGGAGAGGTTGTCCGCCTTCTCCATGACCGCGTAGTCGATCGAGATGTCCGCCGCGCCGCTCCACGGCTCCGGCGCCAGCCGCAGGAAGCCGAGGTCCGCTTGCGCATCTGCCACCGCGGCCTTGACCGGTGCGCAGAGATCATGCGCGTGCTTTTCGAAAGCGGCGATGATGTCGGAGGCGCGGAACAGGAAGATCCCCGCGTTCCACAGGTAGTTGCCAGCCTTCAGCATCTCGGATGCGCGGGCCTCGTCGGGCTTTTCGACGAAGCGGGTCAGGGCCACGGCCGCGCCGGTCTCGTCGGGACGGCCAGCCAGCTCCAGATAGCCGTAGGCGGTTTCCGCATGGGTCGGCGCGATGCCGAAGGTCACGAGTTTACCCTCTTCGACGGCCGCGAGGCCGCGCGCGACAGCCGCATGAAATGCCGCCGCGTCGGGCACAACATGGTCGGACGGCGCCACCAGAAGCACGGCATCGGGATTGCTCTGCGAGGCATGCAGCGCGGCGGCCAGAACGGCGGGCGCGGTGTTGCGGCCTTCCGGTTCGATCAGCACCGCTCCGGGATCAATGCCCACCTCGGCGAGTTGTTCGGTCACGATAAAACGGAAATCGGCGTTGGTCAGCACCATCGGCTTGTCAAAGGCCAGCGCTTCGGTTTCGCCGGACATGCGCCGGGAGGAGGCCTGAAACAGGGTCTCTTCTCCCATCAGCTTGGCGAATTGTTTGGGGTAGCTCTTGCGGGAGAGCGGCCATAGGCGCGTGCCGGACCCGCCGCAGAGAATGACAGGAATAATTGTCGTGAAAGCCATTTTTGGAAACCTGTTCTGGAGGTGCTGCGCCATGCTTAGCAAATGAAAACAGGCAGGCCAATCCGCGTTCTGCGTTGCAGAATGAACTTCGCCGGCAAGGGAAGGGTTTGCAGCCTTGGGTTTGGTGGAAATCGACCGTGTCTCCGGCGGCGCGGCGCGACAGGCGCGCGGCGCGTTGGCCCGGACGGGTCTTCCGCGCTGGATTGCTCGATAGAACGGCTGGCAGAAGGGCCTTTTATCGGCCCTTCTTCATCGCATCGAGCAAAGCTGCGCCGAGAGCGCTCGTGCTGCCCCCACTGTCGCCCTTGCTCTTTGGTGGCGGCCCTTTTGGACCGCGTGGTGCGCTGCTGCGGGGGGCATCGCGCCGGTCCTGACGCTCGGGACGCACGCCGCCCTGTCCGCCGTCCTTGCGCATCGACAGTCCAATGCGTTTGCGCGGCACGTCCACTTCGGTGACCGTCACGGTCACCACGTCGCCGGCTTTCACCACCTCGTGTGGGTCTTTCACGAATTTGTCCGCCAGTTGGCTGATGTGAACCAACCCGTCCTGATGCACGCCGACGTCTACAAATGCGCCAAATGCCGCGACATTGGTCACCGTGCCCTCAAGCCGCATCCCGGCCTTGAGATCCTTGATGTCCTCGACCCCGTCGGCAAAGCTCGCGGTCTTGAAATCCGGACGCGGATCGCGGCCGGGCTTTTCCAGCTCCGAAAGAATATCGCGCACCGTCGGGAGGCCGAAGGTGTCGTCGACAAACTGCTCCGCGCGCAGCCCTCTCAAAGCGGTGCCATCGCCCATGATCGCGCGGATGTCGCGCCCGCAGGCCTTCACGATTTTCCGGGCCACGCCATAGGCTTCGGGGTGGACGGAGGAGGCATCCAGAGGCTCGTCACCACCCTGGATACGCAGGAAACCGGCGCATTGCTCGAAGGTCTTGGCGCCCAGCCCCGGCACCTTCATCAGCGCCTTGCGCGAGCCGAACGCGCCATTGGCGTCGCGGTGATCCACGATCGCCTGCGCGATATTGGCGCTCAGCCCGGCGATGTAGGACAGCAGCGGCGCGGAGGCCATGTTGAGGTCCACACCCACGGCGTTCACCGCATCCTCGACAACCGCTTGCAGCGCCTGGGCCAGCCGCCGTTGATCCACGTCGTGCTGATATTGGCCGACGCCGATGCTCTGCGGTTCGATCTTCACCAGCTCGGCCAGCGGGTCCTGCAAACGGCGCGCGATGGACACCGCGCCGCGCAGGCTGACGTCCAGATCGGGGAATTCCTTCGCCGCCAGTTCGGACGCCGAATAGACCGAGGCACCCGCCTCCGAGACGATCACCTTGGTCGGCGCGGGGCTTCCCTTCGGCAGCAGTTTGAGGGTCTCTCCGACAAGCCGCTCCGTCTCGCGGCTGGCTGTGCCGTTGCCGATGGCGATCAGCGACACGCCGTGGCGTTTGACCATGTCGAGGATTTTCGCCTCGGCCCCGCGCACGTCCATTTTCGGCTGGAACGGATAGAGCGTTGCCGTCTCCATCACCTTGCCGGTGGCATCCACCACCGCTGCCTTCACCCCGGTGCGAATGCCGGGATCAAGGCCCAGTGTCGCCTTTGCCCCCGCCGGTGCGGCCAAAAGCAAGTCTTTCAAATTCCGGGAAAATACCTCGATCGCGGACTCATGCGCCCGCTTGCGCAGATCCGAAAGCAAATCGACATACATCGACAGGCTCAGCTTGATCCGCCATGTCCAGGCGGCTGCGTCGCGCAGCCACAGATCACCGGGCTGATCGCCCTTGGTGCCCAGCACACTGGCCACCATCCCGACCGCGCGCGGCACGCCGGTCTCCGCATCAGGGGCGATCTCGATGGTGACGATCTCCTCCTTCGCGGCGCGCAGAATGGCCAGCGCCCGGTGTGCCGGGATGTCCGCCCACTTCTCCGAATGGTCGAAATAGTCGGAAAACTTCGCGCCTTCCTGCTCCTTGCCGGGCTGCACGCGCGCCGAAATGCGCGCCTCCGCCTGCATGAAGCTCCGCAGCCGCCCGAGCAGATCGGCATTCTCGCTCAATTCCTCGGCCAGAATATCGCGCGCCCCCTCCAGCGCCTTCTTCACATCCGGCACCTCGGCATTGAGATAGCCCGCCGCCAGCGTCGCCGGGTCTTTGCTCCGGTCGTCGATGATTCCGCGCAGCAGCGGCTCCAACCCGTTTTCCCGTGCGATCATCGCCCGCGTGCGGCGCTTGGGCTTGTAGGGCAGATAAATGTCTTCCAGTGTCGCCTTCGTCTCGGCGCCCGCGATCTGCCGCGCCAGTGCGTCGGTCAGCTTGCCCTGATCCTTGATCGACGACAGGATCGTCGCCCGCCGCGCTTCCATGTCGCGCAGATAGCCAAGCCGGTCGTTGAGCGTGCGCAGCTGCGTGTCGTCCAGACCCCCGGTCACCTCCTTGCGGTAGCGCGCCACGAAAGGCACCGTCGCGCCCCCGTCCAGCAATTCAACAGCGGCCGTCACCTGTTTCGGTGTGGCGTTGATCTCGGTGGCGATGGTGCGGCTGATGCGATCGAGGGTGTCGGACAAGGGGGCCTCCTGCACTGTGGGAAGACCGTGATAGCCGTGCCCCGACCCCCCTGCAAGCGGCCAAATCGGTTGCCTTTGCCGTCTGCCTTGGGCATCAACGGCTTAACGACAAAGGAGAGCGGAATGGCGCCGAAATTCGGAACTTCCGGCCTGCGCGGGCTGGTTACGGAGCTGACCGAAGATCTGGTCACGGATTACACAACCGCCTTCCTCGCGGCCTGCCCGCATGGCGGCGCGGTTCACGTGGGCCGCGATCTGCGCCCGTCTTCGCCGCAAATCGCCGAATGGGTGCTGCGCGCGATCGAGGGCGCCGGGGTGCAGGCCATTGACTGTGGCGTATTGCCGACACCGGCCCTGGCCCTGTCGTCTCTGGACGCGGGGCAGGCTGCGATCATGGTCACCGGCAGCCATATCCCGGCGGATCGTAACGGCCTCAAGTTCTACGTTCCCACCGGAGAGATCACCAAACCCGACGAAGAGGCAATCACCGCCAACCGTGGCAAGAGCCTGTCCAGGGGCGACGCTCCGCAGCGCCAGACCCGCAACGCCGTGACCGATTACACGCAGCGCTACGTGATCGGCTTTGGCGAGGCCCTGCGCGGCCTGCGCGTCGGGGTTTATCAACACAGCTCCGTGGCCCGCGACGTGATGGTCGATGTGCTCAGGACGCTCGGGGCGGAGGCGGTGCCGCTTGCCCGCTCCAACACCTTCATCCCCGTCGACACCGAGGCACTCGACCCGGATACGCGCGCGATGCTGGCGGGATGGTGCGCGGAGAACGGCCTTGATGCCATCATCTCCACCGATGGCGATGCCGACCGCCCCATGGTCGCCGATGCCGCCGGGCGAGTGATCCCCGGCGATGTCCTCGGCGCACTGACCGCGCGGGCGCTCGGGGCCAAGGTGCTCTGTACCCCGGTCAGCTCCAACACCATGATCAGCCACATGCCGGAGTTCGAGCGCATCACCCTGACGCGCATCGGCTCGCCCTATGTCATTGCGGCCATGGAAGACACGCTGGCGCAGGACAGCGGCGCGAAGGTCGTCGGCTACGAGGCCAACGGCGGGTTCCTTCTTGGGTTCGAGGCGCATGGCCCGGCGGGTCCGCTGGCGCCGCTGCTCACCCGCGATTGCCTGCTGCCGATTCTCGCGCCACTGGCCGAGGCCGCAAAGCAGGGCATTTCACTGGCCGCTCTGGCCGATGCGCTGCCGCCGCGCTTTACGGCCGCCGACCGCATCGCCGGGATCGAGACGGACCGTTCCAAAGCCTTCATCGCCGCGCTCAGCGCCGATGCGGACACGCGCGCCAGCTTCTTTCGCGACACCGGCAGCGAAGCGCGGCTCGATGAAACCGATGGTCTGCGTGTGACCTTTGCCTCCGGCGACATCGTGCACCTGCGCCCCTCTGGCAATGCGCCGGAGTTCCGTTGCTACGCAGAAGCGGGCAGCGCAGAGCGGGCGCTGGAATTGGTTACGGTCTACCTGAAAAAACTGCGGCACCAATTGGCGGACTGATTGCACGGCGGGGTCCGGGGGAGATTACTCCCGGACCTCATCCGCATCGACGCCCCAAAGCGCGGTCTTCGGCGCCCAGCCTTCAAATCCGCCCGCGCTCAGCTCGCAGGCGCTCACCGTGCACTCGCCCAGATCCGCAACAACGCCCAGTTCAAGCATCGCGGTCACCGGGCTGTTCAAGTCGGCGCGTTGGTGAAGTTTCAGCATGTCCTCTTCAACCAGAACGGTGCGCACGCCGGACAGCAACGAATAATGCACCCAGCCGCCCGCGCCGTCACGGTCGCGGACCCGGCGCCAATGGCCATGCTCTGCGGTCACCTCAAGCGGCATGCCCCGGCGTTTGTAGACCCAGTCAATGCGATGGGTCAGCGACGGCCCGCGCCGCACGTTGCCCTCGGATGCCTTCATCGAGACAAACCGCGGCAGGGGCAGGTTTGTCACAGCGCCGCGATTTTCCGCAGCCGTCGCGGCCCCCGCCCCGGCGAGGACCAGAAGAGAAAGGGAAAAGCCCCGGAATATCCTGAACATACCGCTCATCCGCCTGATTATATTTGGTTCGGGGTTCTTGCGCCCCAAATCCCTTTGACGCACTGTGCCACAAGGCCCCGAACGGGGGAAGCAACGGGAGAGCGGGAATGCCATCAAAACGTCTGAGTGTTGTCGTGACGCGACGCCTGCCCGAAGTGGTCGAGACGCGCCTGACGGAGCTCTTCGACGTGCGCCTTCGGTCCGACGATGCGCCGATGACGCGCGGTGAGTTGATCGACGCGGTGCGGGAGGCGGACGTCCTGATCCCTACGGTCTCCGATGTAATCGACGCCGGGCTGATCGGACAGGCGGGCGAAAATCTCAAGCTGATCGCCAACTATGGCGCCGGGTTTGACCATATCGACGTGGCCACGGCGCGGCAGCGCGGCATTCTGGTTTCCAACACGCCCGGCGTGGTGACCGAGGATACCGCCGACATGGTTCTTGCTCTGATTCTCGGCGTGACCCGCCGCATTCAGGAAGGCATGGAGGTGATGCAGACCGGCGACTGGAAGGGCTATGCCCCAACCGCGCTGCTTGGCACCCGGCTTGGCGGAAAACGGCTCGGCATTCTGGGCATGGGCCGGATCGGACAGGCGGTGGCGCGGCGCGCGGCGGCCTTCGGGATGCAGATCCATTATCACAACCGCCGCCGCCTGCGCGGCGAGATCGAGGACAATCTTCAGGCCACCTATTGGGACAGCCTCGACCAGATGGTCGCGCGGATGGATATCATCAGCGTAAATTGCCCCCACACGCCCAGCACCTATCACCTGCTGAACGCGCGGCGGCTGAAACTGCTGAAACCCTCCGCCGTGATCATCAACACATCGCGCGGCGAAGTGCTGGACGAAAATGCGCTGACCCGGATGCTGAAATCCGGAGAGCTCGGCGGGGCCGGCCTCGATGTCTACGAACACGGCATCAAGGGCAATCCGGAGCTTGGCGGGATGTCCAACGTGGTGATGCTGCCGCATATGGGTTCCGCCACGCAGGAAGGTCGCGTCGAGATGGGCGAGAAGGTCATCATCAACGTCAAGACTTTCGCCGATGGCCACCGCCCGCCCGACCAGGTCGTGCCTGCCATGCTGTGATCGCGCCTTTCCGATGCAGATGATCCGCGTCCTACTGGTGCTGCTGATCTATCAGCTGGCTGGGGAAACGCTGTCCCGGGGGCTGGACCTGTCCATTCCCGGCCCTGTATTCGGTCTTGCGGGGCTGTTCGTCACGCTGCTGATGGTGCCCCGGCTGGCGGAGTACATGCGGGCGACGGTGACCGGGCTGCTCAGCCACCTGTCGCTGCTGTTTGTCCCGGCGGGCGTCGGGGTCGTGGCGCATCTGGATACATTCGGACGCGACGGGCCGGGGCTTTTCGTGGCGCTGTTCGGCAGCACGGTGCTCGCGATTCTTGCAGGGGTCGGAGCGTTCCTGCTGGTGGTGCGGATGACGGGAGGCCGCGATGGATGAGGCCGTCGCCCTCTGGAGCTACCTCGCGCGCGAGCCACTGCTCTGGCTGACGCTGACGCTTGGCGCCTATGTCATTGCCGACCGGTTGTCCGAGGCGCTGAACCGCCACGCGCTGGCCAATCCGGTGCTGATCTCGGTGATTCTTCTGGCGGTCATTCTCAAAGTCACCACCACACCCTACACCACCTACTTCAAGGGTGCGCAATTCGTGCACTTCATGCTTGGCCCCGCAACTGTTGCGCTGGCCCTGCCGCTTTACTTCAACCTGGGGCGGGTAAAGGAAAGCCTGCTGCCGATGGCGGCGGCGCTGCTGGCGGGCTCGCTGACGGCGATCTTTTCAGCGCTGGGCATCGCCTGGGCCATGGGCGTGCGCGGGCAGGCGCTGCTGTCTCTGGCCCCGAAATCGGCCACCGCGCCGGTGGCGCTTGGCGTGTCCGAAGCGATTGGCGGGCAGCCATCGCTGACGGCGGTGCTGGTGATCCTGACCGGCATCACCGGCGCGATCGTCGCAACGCCCATGCTGAACATGCTGGGGGTTTCTGACTGGCGTGCGCGCGGCTTTGCCGTGGGCGTGGCGGCGCATGGCATTGGCACAGCCCACGCTTTCCGCATCCACGAAACCGCAGGCGCCTTTGCCGGGATTGGCATGGGGCTGAACGCAGTGCTGACGGCGGTGCTCGCGCCTTTGGTGGTGGGGCTGTTGTTTTGACGCGGGAGCGGGGCATAGCCCCGCCCTACGGACCGCCTGCGCGATAGGACGCATGGACAGGATGCAGGGCCTGGGGTCTATGGGCGCTAACCCGAGATCGAAGGAAAACACCGATGACCCAATGCGCCCTGTGCAAGGCCGATGACGCCAGCCCCGTGAGTGTTGCCCCGAAGGACGACACCGTCCCGCTTTGCGCGACCTGCGCCGATGGTGTGGCCAACGGCCCGCAGGACGCCCCGCATTGGCAGTGCCTGAACGAGGCGATCTGGAGCACGGAGCCCGCCGAACAGGTGCTCGCCTACCGGTTGCTGCATCGACTGGACGCGGCCTGGGCCAATGATCTTCTGGAGATTGCCTATCTCGAACCCGAAGTCTTGGAATGGGCCGAGGCGGGGATGCCCTCGGGCGAAGCGATCGTGCACAGGGATGTCAATGGCACGGTCCTGCAGAACGGCGATACCGTCACGTTGATCAAGGCTTTGCCGGTCAAGGGCGCGGGCTTTACCGCCAAACAGGGCACCGCCGTTCGCAAGATTTCGCTTGAGGCCGACAATGCGGAGCATATTTCGGGCCGTGTCGAGGGGCAGCGGATCGTGATCCTGACGAAATTCGTGAAGAAGAGCTGACGGGGTCCACGCCCGAAGCAGCGTTTCACACGTCAGCGAATTTTGGTCTCCGGAGGCTTCGCCACGTCCGGCTTCAGCATGGGCCCCCAGAGCTGTTCGATCCGCGCATGAACCCTGTTCAACCGATGCGCACCAACAAGGAAAAGGTGATCCGGAGTGGAGCTGACGAGCAGGCGATCCTGCTCATCCCTACGCCGCCGCAAAATCAAGGCCGAAGCATCGGCTTCATCAGTCAACACATTCCAAGAGGTGCATCGGCGATCTTCACCATTCCGTCTGCAGCTGACATCAAATTCGTCTTCTAGTCTGGCGATCGCGGCTTCCACGATGTCCGGTTCAAGATCGTCTGCGAAAACGCTCGCTGTGTCGGCGCTGTCTCCCCCATGGGGCATAACGAAAACGAAAAGAAGAACGATTGGTACAATCTTGTATAACGCATAAAGCGTCACCGCTGCGGTCGAGATTTTCGCATGCTTACTCATGACTTGACGCTGATTGGCATCGCCTCCTCATTCCCATGCAACGGTAGCGCACCATGAAAAAAGGCCCGGCGTTTCGACCGGGCCTTTGGTTGTTACATCTCTTTGTAACTGATCTCGCGCTTGTCGGCGCCAGGACCGACCTTGGAGCGGCGCACGATGAGGCGGTTGAGCGCCTGGATGTAGGCCAGAACCGAGGCGACAACGGTGTCCGTATCGGCCGACTGGCCGGTGGCGATCATGCCGTCCTCTTCGAGCCGGACCGAGACGGTCGCCTGCGCATCCGTCCCCGCCGTCACGGCGCTCACCTGATAAAGCTGAAGCCGTGCCTTGTTCGGGTGCAGCTCGCGCACCGCCTTGAACGACGCGTCCACCGGGCCGTCGCCCTCGCAGGTCGCGGTCAGATCCTTTCCGTCGATTTCAAGCTCGATCTCCGCCTTTGCGGGACCACCGGTGCCGCAGGTGACGCTGAGGTTGACAAGCTGGATCGCATCCGCGCCTTCGGTGGTGGCGGAGACCAGCGCGAGGATGTCATCATCGAACACCTCTTTCTTGCGGTCGGCGAGATCCTTGAAGCGGACAAAGATGTCCTTGAGCTGGTTGTCGCCCACGTCTGTCCCAAGCTCCTTGAGCTTGGCGCGCAGCGCGGCGCGGCCGGAGTGCTTGCCCAGCGGCAGCGACGTGCCGGCAAGGCCCACGTCCTCGGGGCGCATGATCTCGAAGGTCTCCGCGTTCTTGAGCATGCCGTCCTGATGGATGCCGCTCTCATGGGCAAAGGCGTTCTTGCCCACGATCGCCTTGTTCGGCTGCACCTGAAAGCCTGACACGGTCGCGACACGCCGTGAGATATGCATGATCTTCTTGGTGTCGATATGGGTTTGGAACGGCATGATGTCGTTGCGCACCCGCAGCGCCATCACCACCTCTTCGAGCGCCGTGTTGCCCGCGCGCTCGCCCAGCCCGTTGATCGTGCATTCGATCTGCCGCGCACCGGCCTCGACCGCCGCCAGGGAGTTTGCCGTCGCCATGCCGAGGTCGTTGTGGCAATGCGTGGCAAAGACCACCTCATCGGCGCCCGGCACCGTTTCGATCAGGCGGCGGATCAGATCGGCGCTCTCGCGCGGCGCGGTATAGCCGACGGTGTCGGGAATGTTGATCGTGGTCGCGCCCGCCTTGATGGCGATCTCGATCACGCGGCACAGATAATCCCATTCGGTCCGCGTCGCGTCCATCGGCGACCACTGCACGTTGTCCGTCAGGTTGCGCGCGTGGGTCACGGTCTGTTCGATGCGCTCGGCCATCTCGTCCATGGTCAGGTTCGGAATGGCGCGGTGCAGCGGCGACGTGCCGATGAAGGTGTGAATGCGCGGACGCGCCGCGTGTTTCACCGCTTCAAAGCACCGGTCGATATCCGGAAGCTGTGCCCGCGCCAGCCCGCAGATCACGGAGTTTTTCGAGCGCTCCGCGATCTCCTTCACGGCGCGGAAATCGCCCTCCGACGCGATCGGAAAACCGGCTTCGATGATGTCGACACCCATGTCATCGAGCAGCTCGGCAATCTCCAGCTTCTCGTCATGGGTCATGGTTGCGCCGGGGCTCTGCTCGCCATCGCGAAGCGTGGTGTCGAAGATGAGGACGTGGTCCTGTGTCGTATTGGTCATTGTCTTGGTCCTGACTCAAATATGCGGTTTGGCGGAGGCGGCCCGGTCGCTGTCTCCGGTATTGGGTTCACCTTTGGGTTCGATCAGCAGAACCCGCACTTCTTCATCGGCGCGGGGACGGTGTACGACGCCGGCAGGGACGATCACAAGCTCTCCGGCGCGGACCGTTACGGGATCTGCGTCTTCGTACTCCATGGTCATCTCGCCTTCGAGGACGAAGAAGAAATCATCGCTGGTGTCATGTTTGTGAAAGGGAAATTCGCCCTGGAATTTCACCACCATCACGTCGTTGTCGTTATAACCTGCGATCACATGCGGGTCCCAGTGGGACGTGAACATCGCCAGCTTTTCGGCCAGGTTTATGGGCTTCATGAGGTCTTCCTAACTCTGAGTGCACTGTGGGAAAGACGGCGCGTCACATGTCTCCTCTGAGCACGCGCGCCGAATTGGCCGCGCTCAGAGGCGAGTTAGGAGCAGGTCAAGGCCACGCGCGAAGGGCGCCGGAAGGCGCGCGCTGTCTGCGATATGTGTGGCGTTGATCATGGGCTGCACTATACGCCCCGAATCTTAAAAGAAAACCCGCAATTTTCAGCCGGATTCTCTGCGGGGGCTTTGACCGGGGGCCGCGCTGCGCCATACTTGACCGAAGGCAGGAAAATACAGGGCAGTGATATGATCTTCAGGATGCTTGCGGCCGCTCTTCTGGTGTGTTTGCCGTGGCAGGCTCTGGCGCAGGAGCGCGCCGGGGAGGCGGGCGCACGGCTCTATGTGTTCGGCAATTCACTGGTCAATTATCTCAGCGAGACTGCGGATGACACAAACGTACCGCACTGGCTGAACGCCATGGCGCGCTCCGAAGGCCGCAGTTTTGCCGTGGACGGGCAATGGGGCTTCTTGCGAAACTTCGCGGGCAGCCCCCCGACGGCCAACTGGTCCTTTCCCGGCGTGTCCGGCGCGTGGTCCCCGGATCGTCCCTTTGCCTCCGGGCGTTTCGATGCGGTTATGATCGCCCCGGCCAATTTCATTCAGTATCAGCTGCCCGACGTGCCCTACGACGGCGACAATCCAACCGGGGAAAGCCCGCTTGGCGCCGCGTTGCAACTGATCGACTGGATTCGCCGCGAAAGCCCCGACAGCCGCATTCTTCTCTACGAAGGTTGGGCCGAGATGGGGACGATCACCGGGGAGTTTCCGCCAAATGCGCAGGCCTTTGCCCGCTACAACGCCGCCAACCGCACCGACACGCACCAATGGTATTTGGACCTCATGGACCGCATCGCCCGGGCGCGCCCCGATGCGAATGTCACGCTTGTCCCCGTGGCTTCCGTGCTTGGCTCGCTTTTTGAAGAGGGCGCGCCGCTGGCCGGTCTTCCGGCAGAGGCCTTCTATGTCGACGCCGAGCCGCACGGCACGCGCACGCTCTACCTGCTCGCGGCGATGATCACCTATAGTGTGCTCTACGACGCGCCACCGCCGGCGGACTGGTCCCCGCCAATCACCCTGCACCCGGACGTGACCGACCAGTATCCGCAACTGGCGGAGGCGATCTGGACTGCGGTTCAGGCCACCGCAAACACCCGCGCCGCCGCCCCGCGCCCCGCGCCGCAGACCGCCATCGCCGAGGCCGCAACCGACGTCCCAGCCCTGCCACAAAGGCAGCCCGTCGCACTGCCGCCGCGCGGCATCCGGCCCGATGGCATTCCGGCGCTTGGCATGGGTCTCAACGGCATCGCCGACTGGTCCACGCAGCATCCTTTCATCGACCTGATGAAAACTGCCCGCGACTGGGTCGGCCATTCCGGCGACACATGGGGGGCCTTCTCCTCCGAAGCGCTGCGCGCCGGGGGGCATATCGGCCCGGACGGCTATCCCACGTCGATCCCGGACGGTGCCGATGTGCTCGAAGCCGTTCTGCTCACCGACCAACCCACCGAGGCGACGCACCTGCGCGGTGAATACGTGCTGTTCTACGAGGGCAAGGGGGAGATCACCCTCACCGGCCGTGCCAAGCGCGTCCGCTATGAAGACGGCGAAATCGGCTTTTTCTACGAACCGGGCGATGGTCTCGTCGGTGTCGCCCTGAGCGCCATCGACCCAAACGATCCGATCCGCGACATTCACATCGTCAAACGCGCGCATCTGCCGCTTTTCGAGGCGGGCGTGCTGTTCAATCCCGACTGGATCGGCCGCATCGAAGATCTGCGCTCGATCCGCTTCATGGACTGGATGATGACCAACGGCTCGCCCATCACCACGTGGGATGACCGCCCGCGCATGGACGATGCCACATGGACGGTCTGGGGCGTTCCGGCGGAGGTGATGATCCGGCTCGCCAATCGCATCGGTGCCGACCCGTGGTTCAACATGCCCCACCTCGCCGATGACGACTATGTCCGGCAATTCGCCGCGCTGGTGAAGGCCGATCTCGATCCGCGCCTCAAGGCCTATGTCGAATTTTCCAACGAAGTCTGGAATTTCATCTTTCCCCAGGCGCAATGGGCCGCCGCCGAGGCGCGCGTGCTCTGGGGCGAGTCCGAAACCGGGTGGATGCAATACTACGGCCTGCGCGCGGCGCAGGTCATGGATATCTGGAGCGACGTCTTCGGCGACGAAACGCGCGACCGGCTGGTCCGCGTCGCCGCCACGCACACCGGCTGGCCGGGGTTGGAGGAAAGCGTGCTGCTGGCACCGCTGGCCTTCCTGCAACTGGGGCGCGCTCCGCAGGAGAGCTTCGACGCCTACGCCGTGACCGGCTATTTCGGCTACGAGATGGGCGGCGAGGACATGGCGCAGCGCATGACCGACTGGCTCGACACCGCCGAGGCGATGGCGACACGCGCCGGAGAGGCGCAGGGTCTCAAACGGGTCGCTCTGCGCGAATTCGTCAAGGACGCCCGCTTTGATGCCGCCATCGCGCCTGTCACTCTGGCGCTCGAAGAAGGGTCCCTGCGCGAGCTGACCGAAGAGATCTTCCCCTACCACGCGGGCGCGGCCAGCCGGGCGGGCCTGCGTCTCGTCATGTACGAAGGCGGCACCCATGTCACCGCGCATGGGGCGCAGGTGAACGATGACCGCCTCACCGATTTCTTCGCGATGTATAATTACACGCCGGAAATGGCCAAGCTCTACGAACAGCTTCTGGCGGGTTGGAACCGGGCGGGAGGCACCTTGTTCAACGCGTTCGTCGATGTGGCCCCGGCCACGAAATGGGGCAGCTGGGGCGCCCTGCGGCACCTGGATGACGTCAATCCGCGCTGGGATATGCTGATGGCCTTCAACGCTTCCGGCCTGAACGATTGGGAACGGCGCGAGGAGCGCGCCTTCCGCAACGGGATCACCCGGATCGCCGATGTCGGCAATCAGCGGATGCAGGGCACCAGCTTCGACGACATCCTGATCGGTGGGCCGGGCAACGATTCCCTCATTGCGTCGGGCGGTGCGGATGTGCTCGGCGGTGGGCCGGGCACGGACCGCGCCGTGCTGCCGGGCTCGCGGGAGGACTACACGTTCCGGCGCGACGGCGGTCTGCTGCTGGCCTCGGGGCCGGACGGCGTGCTGCGCCTGAGCGGGATCGAAACGCTGGTCTTCGAAGACGCGGCAAGCGTGGGCATCCCTGAAGCGGACTTCTGACGGGCGATGCCCGCCGACCCGAAGGGCCAGCGGATCACCTTCAAAAGGGTCGGTCCGATTGCCGTGGGCAGGTCGGCGGTTGCGTTCTCGTCAAACGCCCGCCAGCCCTCAGTTCCCTCCGCCGAAGATATCGCGCAGCACCTGATCAAGCAGCGTATCGCCGACCCGCGCCCCGCCATTGCGCTGCTGCGCCTGCGGTACGGGCTCTGGCTCGGGTTCCGGCGCGCGCTGCGGTGCCACCGGCGCCTGCATCGGCAGCGGCTTCACCGGCACGCCTTCGTTCACCCGCACCATGACCTCGTGCCACAACTCGGCAGGCAGCCCGCCGCCGGTCACACCGGTCAGCGGAGTATTGTCGTCATAGCCCATCCAAACGCCGGTCACGTAATCGGCGGTAAAACCGATGAACCACGCATCCCGCGCCTCCTGGCTGGTGCCGGTCTTGCCGGCGGCTTCACGGTCGGGCAGGCGTGCGCGCCCGCCGGAGCCTTCGGTGACGACCTTTTCCATCATCCAGATCAGTTGATGCGCCGCGTCGGGCTGAATGACCCGCTCGCCGATGCCGCCGCCACTTCCCATGAGCGGCTCGCTCTCCCCTTTCAGGCGCAGTTCCTTCAGCCCGTATGGCTGCACCGAGGAGCCGCCATTGAGGATGCCCGCATAGGCGCCTGTCATCTCGATCAGCGTTGCCTCCGATGTGCCAAGCGCCATGGCGGGGGTGTCGTGCAAATCGCGCACGATGCCGAAATCATGTGCCACCCGGATCACCAGATCGCGCCCGACACTCTCGGACACCTTGACCGCCGGGACATTGAGCGATCGCTTCAGCGCCTCGGTCAGCGTGACGCGGCCATAATGCTGGCGGGTATAGTTTTCCGGGCACCACTGTCCGGATCCGGCGATGTTGAGGCAATAAGGCTCGTCCAGAACCGTATCGAGCGGCGAGTAGCCAAGCTCCAGCGCGGTGGCGTAGACAAACGGCTTGAAGGCTGAGCCGGTCTGCCGAACCGCCTGGGATGCGCGGTTGAACAGACCCGACGCGTCGGTATCGCGCCCGCCGACCATCGCCCGCACCGCACCTTCGGCATCCATGACCACCACGGCCACCTGCGCCTTGGAACCCTCGCGCACCTTCTCCTTGAAGACCTGGTTCACCGCATCGGCCGTGGCGCGCTGGATTCGCTGGTCCAGCGTGGTCTGGATCACCACGTCCTCTGTCGTGTCCTTGGTAAAGAACTCCGGCCCGGACTGCATGACCCAATCGGCAAAGTATCCCCCCCGCAGGTTGCCCGCCTCGTCGGACAGCGCCGCCGGGTGCGCCTGATAATAGGCCGTGTCCTTGTCGCTCAGATATCCCTGATCATTCATCAGGCGCAGCACCGTCGCGGCACGATCCTGGCTTCGCTTGAGATTGGCGGTCGGCGCAAGCGACGACGGCGCAGTCAGCAATCCGGCAAGCATCGCCGCCTCCGCCGGGTCCAGCGCCGCCGCGGGTTTGGAGAAATACCGCTGCGACGCGGCCTCCGCCCCATAAGCGCCGCCGCCCATGTAGGCCCGGTTCATATAGATCGAGAGGATCTCGTCCTTGGTGTATTTCACTTCCATCGCGATGGCGTAGAGGGCTTCCTTCGCCTTCCGCGCCAGCGAGGACCGGCGGCAATCCTCGATGTACTCCGCCTCGTTCTTCCATTCCGTCGGATCGAACGGCACCCCGATGCACAGCAGCTTGGCGGTCTGTTGCGTGATGGTCGAGCCGCCATGACCGGACAGCGCCGAGCGCCCTTCGGACAGGTTGATCTTGATCGCCCCGGCAATCCCGCGCGGACTCACCCCGAAGTGTCGGTAGAACCGCTTGTCCTCCGTTGCGACGATCGCGTTCTTCAGATGCGGCGACACGCTGGCCGCCGTCACCACACCGCCGAACTGATCCCCGCGCAGCGCAAAGATGGCCCCGCGATTGTCGAGCAACGTGACGGAGCCTTTGGCCCGGCCATCGACCATCTGCGAGGCAGGCGGCATGTCCGACTGCATGACAAAGACGATCCCGGCCACGATCAGCACCGCCACGATCGTCGCAAACGCCACCGTGCGCCAGATCAGGCTGAAGATCCGACCGAAAAACCCGAGCACGAAAGCGGCAATTGGATTGCGTCGCCGGGCCGGAGCCTTGCGCCGCGCGGGTGCCTTCTTGCGCGCCTTTGTCGGTTTCGCCTTGGACTTTGCCGCAGCGGCGCCCTTCTTGGGGTATCGCCTGTCTGCGACGAGCCGCCCCGGCCTGCGTCGTGAATCACTCATGAAATCTGCCCGGTTTTTTCGCTTTTGTTGTGCCAAACCTATCGTGCTTGCGCAGCAATGTTGACCACATTTAGGCGAGAATTCGCTTCGTAAGTTGCATAATTTTTAGGCACGAAAATTAGAACGCACAATTTTTGAACACTAAACCCGGAAACTGCCCCCGAAATACGCGCTTCAACCTTCCATAACGCCGTCCCGAGCGCCTTTCTGCAAAAGCCAATAGCAGGCACGCCCTGCAAAAGCGAAAGGGACCAAGGTGAAACTGATCATTGCAACGATCAAGCCGTTCAAGCTCGAAGAGGTGCGCGAGGCGCTCACCGGGATCGGCGTACGCGGCATGATGGTGACGGAAATCAAGGGCTTCGGCTCGCAGTCCGGCCATACAGAAATCTACCGTGGCGCGGAATACGCCGTGAACTTCGTGCCGAAAATCAAGCTCGAAATCGTCGTTGGCGCGGCCATGGCGGACCAGGTGGTCGATACCATCAAGTCCACCGCCCAGACCGGCAAGATCGGTGACGGCAAGATCTTCGTACTCGACGTGCAGCAGGCCGTGCGGGTCCGCACCGGCGAAACCGACGCAGACGCGCTCTGACGCGGACCCAACAGGACAAAGAGGACATCCGAACAATGAACCTTCTGAAAACACTGGCGCCCGCTGCGCTGCTCGTGGCCCTGCCCACGCTGGGCTCTGCTCAGGACGCCGCAGCCGCGGCCCCGGACATCAACCCGTATATCTTCACCACCCTGCTGTTCCTGATCGGCGGCTTCCTGGTGTTCTGGATGGCGGCAGGCTTTGCCATGCTCGAAGCGGGCCTCGTCCGCTCCAAGAACGTCACGATGCAGCTGACCAAGAACATCGCGCTCTTCTCCATCGCGGCCATCATGTACTGGCTCGTTGGTTTTGGCATCATGTACCCGGCCGAATGGCTGGTCGAAGGCTGGCTTGGCCCGTTCTTCGCCATCACTTCGCTTGAGCCCGTCGGCCTTGGCGCGGATGCAGCGGCGCTTGATTATGCCTCCGCTGGCTCCGACTTCTTCTTCCAGCTGATGTTCTGTGCGACCACCGCGTCCATCGTGTCCGGCACGCTCGCAGAGCGCATCAAGCTCTGGCCCTTCCTGATCTTCGTTGTCGTGCTGACCGGCTTCATCTACCCGATCGAAGCATCCTGGCAGTGGGGCGGCGGCTGGCTCTCGGAAGCAGGCTTCTCTGACTTCGCTGGCTCGACCCTGGTGCACGCAGCGGGTGGCTTTGCAGCGCTTGCCGGTGCTCTGATCCTCGGCCCGCGTATCGGCAAATACAAGGACGGCCGCGTCATCCCGATGCCGGGCTCCAACCTTGCGCTTGCTACCTTGGGTACGTTCATCCTGTGGCTCGGCTGGTTCGGCTTCAACGGCGGCTCGCAGCTTGCCATGGGCACCGTGGGCGACGTGACCGACGTGTCCCGCATCTTCGCCAACACCAACATGGCTGCGGCCTCCGGTGCTGTCGTCGCTCTCCTGCTGACCCAGTTCATGTACAAGAAGCCTGACCTCACCATGACGCTGAACGGCGCTCTGGCTGGCCTCGTGTCCATCACCGCAGGTCCGCTCGACCCGTCGCTCTTCGGTGCGCTTTGGATCGGTGCCATCGGCGGCGCAATCGTGGTCTTCACCGTCCCGATGCTCGACAAGATGAAGATCGACGACGTCGTCGGCGCCATCCCGGTTCACCTGCTGGCCGGCATCTGGGGCACCCTTGCGGTTCCCTTCTACACCGAAGGCACATCCTTCGCGACGCAGATCCTTGGTATCGTGTCCATCGGCGCCTTCGTCTTCGTGACCTCCGGCATCGTGTGGTTCATCCTCAAGATGACCGTCGGCATCCGGGTGTCCGAAGAGGACGAGATCAACGGTCTCGACATGGCGGAGCTGGGCATGGAAGCCTACCCCGAATTCTCTAAGGGCTGAGTTCTCCTTCCTATCGGCCTAAGGAAACACTGCCCGGGCGTTCGCGCCCGGGCTTTTTGTGCCCGGACCCCCTGTCCGAAGCGAAGCGTTTCTCAATCCCTCCTGCTGCGCTACTGTTCGCCCATGACCCGCTATTGCGCCCTCCTGCGTGCCGTGAATGTCGGCGGCACCGGCAAACTGCCGATGGCCGACTTGCGCGCACTCTGTACGCAGGCCGGGTTCACGCAGGTCTCCACCTATATCGCCAGCGGCAATGCGCTTTTCACCGCCCATGGCGACGAGCCCACCATCCGCGCCGCGCTCGAAACCCGGCTCGCGGCCTATGCTGGCAAGCCCGTCGGCGTTCTCCTGCGCAGCGCGTCCGAGATGGCGGCAGCCCTGCGTGCCAACCCGTGGCCGGACGCGCGGCCGAATCAGATCGGCGTGCTCTTTCTGCCGGACGCGCCAGAGTCGGACGCCCTCGCGCCGCGCGGCCTGTCCACCGAGGAAATCATCCCGTTGGGCCGCACGGTCTTCATTCATTATCCGGATGGCATAGGGCGCTCAAAGCTGAAGCTGGCCGCGATGGAGCAGGGCACCACACGCAATCTCAACACGGTGGCGAAACTGGTCGATCTGCTGGGCGGCCCGACTGATTAACCAAAAACATCGGGCTGCAACGGCGGCAGTTCCGCGACTCACCGCAGCCATTTGAGTTTTGTACCAAACTCGGCGAGAATCGTACCAAACGCCCCTTAACGCGCCCCGCGAAGCGGTTAACGTCGATTAACCCGTGGTGGGTGGATCTGGCCGCGCCCCAAGATGTAGGTTGTCCTTGGGCCTGATTTTGGCGCACGGGGTATTAACCCCACCGCGCGGCGCGTTAATCCCGGGTCGAAAATCGCCGAATTAACCACCGTCCCGGATCACCCGCGCCGGGATTCCGGCCACTGTGGCCCCTGCGGGAACGTCCTTGGTCACCACCGCGTTCGCGCCGATCACCGCGTGATCCCCCACCGTCAGTGGTCCGATCAGTTTCGCGCCGGCGCCAACATCCACATGCCCCCCGAGAACAACCGGTCCGGCAAGTGTAACCTGATGAAATATCATGCAATTCACGCCGATCTTGGCATCGGGATGGATGATGATCCCGGTCGGATGCGTCAACCGCAGACCGCCGCCAACCTCCGTATTCAGGTGCAGCTCCGTCTGACAGATTGTCGACCAGAACAGGTGATTCAGAGCCCAGTATTTGCACGCCAAACGGCCAAGAACGCCCCCCCGCGCCTTCGCCGCCTGATAGCGGCGCAGCGCCCGCAACAATTTCTGTCCTGGATCCCAGACGCGTCTTACAGATTCCCGGCTCCAATCCGGCACCTCGGCAGAGACTTGTTTTTCGATCACAAAATACACTCCCAGCCCGTCATTCGCCCAATTCCCGCCAAGATTTGATCTATAGTTAAACCTATAGCAACACCTTCACGTCACGCCGTATTCCATGTGCATGACGCGCTTACGTCTGTCCGCTCGTCAGGGAAAATCCAGACCGACGGATCAGACCGCAGACCCGGAGAACCCGGAAGGAGCAAACATGACCCGGCTCGCACAGCTGAGGCCCCTCGATTGAGCGCCCCGCTCGGTCAGACCATGCCCTACCGGGGCGATATCGACGGCCTTCGCGCCGTCGCTGTGCTGTCTGTTGTTCTTTATCACTTTGGTATGCCGCTTCAGGGCGGTTTTGTCGGTGTCGATGTCTTCTTCGTGATCTCCGGTTTTCTGATCGGTGGAATCCTCTGGCGGGAATACGATCAGACCGGCCGTATCTGGTTGAAAAATTTCTATATCCGCCGATTCCGCCGCCTCGCGCCCGCCTTTTTTGTCATGGCCATCGTGACTACGCTGCTTGGCTGGGCGCTGCTGTTGCCCTTTGAATTCCGCGAGTATGGGAAATCCCTGATTGCTGCCACGGTCTATCTCTCGAACGTCTTGTTCTTCCGCAGCGCGGGCTATTTCGACGCCGCCTCCGAGGACAAGCCCCTGCTTCACACCTGGTCCCTCGCGGTCGAAGAGCAGTTCTATATCCTCTTGCCTTTGCTCATTCTTTTCCTGGCGCGCTGGCGTTGGGGGTTGCTTGGTTTGCTTGTCGCCATATGGGCACTGTCACTCCTTGGCAGTATCCTGCTTACCCCCTACGCCCAGACTGCGGCCTTCTACCTCTTTCCTTTCCGTGCGTGGGAGCTGCTGAGCGGCGTGCTCCTCGCCATTTGGGGATATGAAACCGGGCGGCGGTGGCGCGGCTGGGCGGTGCTGTCATGGCTCGGCATGGGTCTGATCCTCGCATCTGTGTTGTTTATTCCCGCCGGACCCCTGTTCCCCGGCCTGCTTGCGATCCCGCCGGTGCTGGGCACGGTTCTTGTCATCGCCAACGGCCTCAATCGCAATCCGGTCAACCGATTGCTTTGCAACCGGTGCGCGATGTTTGTCGGGGCGATATCCTACTCTCTCTATCTCTGGCACTGGCCGGTCTACACGCTCTCCACCTACCTTCGGGAGGGCTATGCCAACGTACTGGAATCGCTGGTTTGGATGGCGCTCTCCTTCGGTCTTGGCTGGCTGTCGTGGCGCTATGTCGAAACCCCGGTGCGCCACGCCCGCGGCCTGCCCGGCGGGTCTGTCTTTGCCGGAACCGCGCTCGCCTCCGCGATTTTGCTCGGCCTCGGCGGATGGCTCTACAAGGCGGACGGCCTGCCAGGTCGTTTCGGTCTGGAGGCTCGCACCCACATTGCCGCCAGCGCCGATTTCCTGCAGGACTGGAGCCGCTGCTACACCGCCACGGTGCTGCCTCTCGACGGTCTGGAAGTCTGCCCGATCGGCCCGGAGGGTCCGCCGCGTGTTCTTGTCTGGGGTGACAGCCACGTCCGCGCGTTCAGGGAGGGCCTCGACCTTGCCGCCTTCGAGGCGAACGTACCGGGCATCATCCTCTGGCGCGCCGGCTGCCCGCCGCTTTTTGGCGTGCGCAAGATCGAAAGCAGCGCGACACAGGCACAGGACACCGCCTGCACCCAGGCCAACAAGCAGATCGAACAGAGCTTTCCGCGCCTGACGAGCCTCGAATCCATTTTGCTGATCGGCCGCTGGAGCTACTATGCCAGCGGTCAGGGGGTCGGTCTGGATGCGCAAAACCGCATTTCCCTGCACCCCACGGACGGATTGGAACAGATCGGAACTATTCAGGCCCGTCTTCTTGCCAGCGCCGCACGGCACACGGTGGCAAAGCTCTCGGCCTGGGGGCCCGCCGTCTTTGTCATGCGCCAACCGCCGGAAATCCCCTACTACGACAGCCGCAAGGCCGCTCGCGAGGCCGCCCACCGGCATTGGCCCCTTGCGGCAAAACCAAGCACGCACAATGAGGTGGACAGACAGGTCCTCGCCCTGCGCGCCGCCCTGGCTGACGGCTTGTGGCTGCCGCTTCAGGAGGAGGACCGCGTGACGGTGCTCGATACATGGCCCTATCTGTGCGACCCGTACCATTGCTCTGCGATCCACGACGGCACTGGCCAGTATTTCGACAACAACCACGTGACCAACGCCGCCGCGCTGCGGCTGCGCGATGTCTTTGCGCCGGTCTTTTCCGGCATGACACAGCAGACCGCCCTGACGGTCAGCTCTAACGATTAGCGCATGACCCACCCGGCCTGTGATACGATTTGGGACGCCATCGTCATCGGCACTGGCATGGGCGGCGGGACCATCGGGCGGGCGCTGGCGGAGGCCGGGCAGACGGTGCTTTTCCTCGAACAGGGCGTCGCTGGCTATCGCAGTGAAGCCAATGGATTGAGTGATGTTTTCCTGCCCGAAGCCCGCCGGACCCGGGGCCTCTGGCAGGAGCCGCTGCATGTTGTCCTGAATGGCAGGCACAGTGCGTTCTATGCGCCGCTTGGTGCCGGTGTGGGCGGCAGCTCTGTGTTTTATGCCGCCACTCTGGAGCGCCCGGAACGTCACGATCTGGAACCGACCGAAGGCAAGCCGCATCCCACCGGCGGCTGGCCGGTCGGGTTTGACGCCATGGCGCCCTATTTCGACCGCGCGGCGCGGACCTATCGCATCTATGGCACCGCCGATCCGCTGTCCGCGGAAACCGCCCTGCCGCTGCGCGATGCGCCCGGTCTCAACAGCACCGAACAGTCGTTGATGCAAAGCCTGACTGCGGCGGGCCTGCACCCCTACCACGCCCACACGGCGTTGGAGCGGGTGCCGGACTGTCAGAGCTGCCTTGGCACGAAGTGCCCGAAACGGTGCAAGATGGACGGGCGCTCTGCCGGTGTTGAACCGGCGCTGGCCACCGGCAACGCCACCTTGCTGACCGATGCCAAGGTGACCCGGCTGGCCAGTGATGGCGACCGGATCAGCCATGTGGAGGCACGGCTGAGGGGTGATCCGCAGGTCTTCCGCGCCCGGCGCTTCATCCTCGCCGGGGGCGCGCTCGGGTCTGCGCATCTGTTGTTGAAATCTGCGTCGGATGCGCATCCGAACGGGCTTGCCAACCGCTCCGGTCAGGTCGGGTGCAACCTCATGTTTCACCTCAACGAGATTTTCGCGCTCTGGCCAAAGGCGGGTGATGCGAAGGATGGCGCGACCAAGGCAATCTCGCTGCGCGATCTCTACCACGTGGGCGAGCGGTTCGGCACGGTGCAGGCCATGGGTATTCGGGCCTCCTATGGTGAAATCGTGCATTATCTGAACATTATGCTCGCCCGGAGCGCTTTTGCCCGGGTGCCCGGAGCGCGGCAGATGACACGCCTGCCCGCCGCCCTCGCCGAGCGTCTCTTTGGTCATGCACAGTTGTTCGTGGGGCTAATGGAAGATCTGCCTTATGCTCAGAACCGGCTGACCTATGATCCCGCCATGCCGGACAGGCTCTCGGTCGACTACACGTTTGCTCCGGAATTGCTTCGCCGCCGCCGCGCCTTCCGCCGTACCATACGCCGGGCCTTCAGGGGGCACCGCAGGATGTTTCTCGGCCTTGTGCCGGAGTTGAATTATGGCCATCCCTGCGGCACGCTCCGGTTTGGCGACGATCCGGAAACAAGTGTGCTGCGCCCGGATTGCCGCAGCCACGAGATCGGCAATCTCTGGGTCGTGGATGCCTCGTTCATGCCGACGTCCATGGGCGTGAACCCGTCGCTAACCATTGCCGCCAACGCCCTGCGGGTGGCGGATATCCTCAGGCAGGAGCCCATGCCATGACCATGCTCACACCGGCGGAGGGGATTGCCATCGTGACGGGGGCAGGGTCCGGACTCGGGCGCGCGCTTGCGATGGAGTTGACGCAGCGCGGCTTTACGACGGTTGGCCTTGGTCGGCGTCACGGGCCGCTGCAAGACACCGCCGCCCTTTGCGCGCCGGGTTTATTTCACGGCGAAACGCTGGATGTGGCGGACGGTGCGGCCGTCGCTCAGACCTTTGCCCGGCTCACGCACACCCATGGCCCCATCGCGCTGTTGATCAACAATGCTGCCGTATACCCCCATGCTGATTTCCTTGCCGCCAGCCCCGAGGCCTTCATGGAGGTGGTGGCGGCGAACCTTGGCGGGATCGTGCACTGTAGCCATGCCGCGTTGCGAGACATGGCCGAGCGGGGCAGGGGCCGAATTCTCAATGTGGCGACTTTCGCAGACCTGAATCCGTTGCCCACCGCCGGAGCCTACTCCGTATCCAAGGGCGCGGCCCGTATCCTGACGCGCAGTCTGATTGTCGATTTGGCTGATCGCTTTCCGGGGATCGTCATTGGCGATTGGATGCCCGGGATGCTGCGCACGGAGATGGGCATTCCGGACGGGCTGGCCCCGGAAGAGGCGGCCCAATGGGGGGTAACCCTTGCCTTGATGCGGGATCCGGCGCTGACCGGGACGACCTTTGAAATGGACCGCGAGGTGCTGCCGCCCCGTGGCCTGAAAAGTCGGATCAAGGATCTGATGCTGATGAGGAAACGTCGGGCGCGGCGCCTGTAATCCGGCGTCAGCGCTCGTTGTGAGAGCGCAGCGACAGAGCGTGAACAACCTGACCGGGCAAGATCAGGAAGCACTTGAGATAGCGCCATGTCATGCGGCGCGGATTGCTCAACATCCGCCACAGCCATTCCAGCGCATAGCGCCGTGCCCATTCCGGTGCGCGTTTTTGCGATCCGGCAAAGAAATCCAGACCCGCGCCGATCGAGGCAAAGCCCACAGAGGGCGCAATCAGCCTGCCCCGCGCGGAGAGAATCTCCTGCTTGGGCGCGCCAAGCGCCACGAAACACAGGCCCGCGCCAGAGGCCGCAACCTGTCGCAGCATTCTCTCAGCCGCCGGACCGAGCGGATCGAATCCCATGGGCGGCGACAGGCAGGTCGCGACCTGAAGCCCGGGAACGCGGCGCTCCAGAAAGATCTTGGCCGCCAAGAGCGATTCGTCGGTCGATCCGACAAAGGCAACCGACACCTGATTGCGCGCAGCAACCCGCGCCAGCGGCAGAATCGCGTCAGATCCGGGGATCAGCTGCACCGGCTGATTGGCCAGCCGAGACATCCAGACGATCGGATTACCGTCCGCGACGACGAAGTCCTGCAGCGCGTAAGCGTCCCGGAACTCACTGTAACGATTGAGTTTCACCAGGTGATCGAGGTTAATGGTCGCCAGCGAAAAGCCTTCACGATCAAGCAGACGTTCTTGCACCCGGGCTTCCAGGGCGTCCCAGGTCGGCACGTTGACCGAGATCGTCTGACTTTTAATCGTAAACTGCATTCCAGCCTCTCTATCGGCGGCACATTAGTAAAAATTTTCACGCTTCCTCAGTGGGAAAAGAACAGCCGTTGATGCCAAAATCGTGGCAAAAGAGGGGTTTCACTTGGATTGTGCGAATTTCGAAAACCTGTCGAATTCTGGCCATCTTTGGCAATTAGGCAAGCGTCAGTTAACAGTGGGTAGAGCAGTGAAGCCCGAATTTCTGACGCGAACAGCCTGAATTCCGGGGCTTGGCCGCACTGGGGCAATTGGATCATGACACAGATCTTGATACTTGGCTGCGGTTTTGTGGCCGATCTCTATATGCGGTCTCTGGCGGCCATGCCGGATATCCGCGTGGCCGGGGTCTTCGACATCGACGCCGCACGGCTCGATCAGTTCTGTCGATTCTGGGCGGTGCCATCGCAACCCTCGTTCGAGGCGTTGATGGCTGCGGCGCCGGGGGCTTTGGTGCTGAACCTGACCAATCCCGATGCCCACTTTTCGACAACCCGCGCCTGTCTTGACGCGGGGCATCCGGTCTATTCCGAAAAACCGCTGGCCATGCGGCTCGATGATGCCAAGTCCTTGCACGCATTGGCTTTGGCCAAGGGTCTTATCCTCGCCTCCGCACCCTGTTCCGTTCTGGGAGAGGCGGCGCAGACGCTTGGTCATGCGCTTCGCAACGGCATCGCGGGTACGCCGCGCGCGATCTATGCCGAGCTGGATGATGGCTTCATTCCGCAGGCGGCCTATACTAGATGGACCTCCGAAAGCGGCGCCCCTTGGCCCTACGACGATGAATTTCGCGTGGGCTGTACCCTCGAACATGCCGGCTATTATCTTGGCTGGCTGATCGGCTGGTTCGGATCGGTCCGCACCGTTGTCGCCGCCAGCGCCGAGGTGGTGCCGGAGAAAGCCGGGACCGGCCCTTTTGCCCCCGATCTTTCCGTTGCGGCACTATTCTTTGAGAACGGCCCCGTTACCCGCCTGACCTGCAGCATTGTCGCCAAACACAACCATGCGATACGAATCACCGGGGATAAAGGGGTCCTCGGCTGTGATGCGGCATGGGACAACGCCGCGAAGGTGCGTTTTGCCCGGCGCATGACGGTTCGGCGGCGGCTGATGGAATCGCCGTTTCCGCGCCGCATTCGCCTATCGGGGCCGACCCACCCCAAGGTGAAACGCTGGGGCGCGGCGGCGATGAATTTCATGCTTGGCCCGGCGGAGGTGCTGGAGGCTCTGCGCGATGGCAGGGAGAGTCGCCTTGGCGGGGACTTCGCGCTACACATGACGGAGGTCACGCTTGCCATCCAGAACGCGGGCGAGCACAGCGGCGCCCAGGCCATGACCACCCGCTGCGCACCAATGGAGCCGATGCCATGGGCGATGTGAGCCGCATTCTGATTACCGGTGCCAGCGGCTTTGTCGGCGGCGCGGCGGTGCGCGCGGCGCGGGCGCGGGGCCTTTCGGTCATTGCGCAGTATCGCAGCCTGCCGCACGCCGCATGGCAGGACGACGCAGGGATTACGCCATTGCGGCTCGATCTGACGGCACCCGGCGCTGCAAACGCGCTCTCCGAGGTGATGCCGCAGGTGGACGCGATTATCCACGCCGCGGCGCATCTTGGCGACGATCCGGTTCAGCATGAACGGCTCAGCATCGGGGGCACCCGCGCTGTCCTGTCCGCCATGGCGGGGCAGGACGCCCGCTTCGTGCTCGTCTCCTCTATCGTGGTCTATGACATCATGGCGCTGAAGTCGGGGGACACCCTGGATGAGTCTTCTCCGACCGAAACGCCGGAGCGGGCCCGCGATCCCTATACCCGCGCCAAGCTCCAGCAGGAGGCTATGGTCGCGGAGGCGGTGCGCTCTGCATGGCTGATCCGTCCCGGCGCGGTCTGGGGTGAGGGCCGCACATGGCATGCCTTGCTGGGGTTCTGGGCCTCGAAGGTCTTTGTGCAGATTGGCGGCAATACGGGGGAATTGCCCGTGGTGCACGTGGACCACCTCGCTGAAATGCTGGTCAATGCGGTGCAGACCGCACCGACGGGGCTTGCGGCGCTGAACGCGCTGGATGATGACCGGCCGAACCGTGCACGGTTCATGGTCGCCCATCGCGCGCAGACCGGCTGGCCGAAATTTGTCGTGAGGGTGCCCTATGGACTCTGGTTCAGGCTGGTGGGTGCGCTGCGCCCTCTGTCCGGGCGCTTGCCGGGCCTGTTCCGAGAGCCAATCGTGCGCGCCCGGCTGATGCCATTGACCTATTCCAACGCCGCTCTGCGCGCTGTGCTTGGCGGCAAGGACAGCGCCCGCTTCGAGGACATGCTGGCCCGCAGCGTGGAGCGGCGGCGATGACCCTGCCCAAACTCGCTTATCTGACCGGGGAATATCCGCGCGCTTCCGACACTTTCATCCAACGGGAGGTCGCTGCCCTGCGCGCTCTCGGGCATGAAGTGCTGACCTGCTCGATCCGGACCACCGGGGCGGAGCATCTGGTCGGGCCGGAGCAGCGTGCAGAGCATCAAGGCACGGTGAAGGTGCTGGACGCCTGCAAATCTCCGCTGCGGCTGCTCAAGGCGCATGGGCGTTGGCTTCGGGCACCGAGCCGCTATTTCCGGGCGCTCAAACTGGCGTGGCAGACCGCGCCGAAGGGCGTGAAAGGCCGCGTCTACAACCTGATCTACTTCGCAGAGGCGGGGGTTCTGGCCGACGAACTGGCCAATCGGGGCGTGCAGCACCTGCACAACCACATCGCCAAGGCTTCCTGCACCGTGGCGATGCTGGCCTCCGCGCTCTGCGGTATTCCCTACAGCTTTACCATTCACGGCCCCGACATCTTTTTCGAACCGCACCACTGGCGCATTGACGAAAAGGCGGCGCGCGCGGCATTCGTGGTCTGCATCTCCGATTTTTGCCGGTCGCAACTGATGTGCTTTGCCGATCAAGCCCATTGGGATCGCTTTCACATCGTGCATTGCGGTGTGGAGCCCGACCGCTATGGCACTGCGGCCCATGACGGCGCGCGGCTGCTGTTCGTCGGCAGGCTGGCGGCGGTCAAGGGCCTGCCGGTACTGCTGGAGGCGCTCAAGGCGCTGCCCGGGGATTGGCGTCTGACGGTGATCGGCGACGGCCCGGACCGCGCGGCCCTGGAGGCGCAAGCCAAAGGCATGCCGGTCGATTTTCTCGGCTACAAAAGCCAGTCAGAGGTGGCCGACGTTCTGGCCAACACCGACGTTTTCGTCTTGCCGAGCTTTGCCGAGGGCGTGCCCGTGGTGTTGATGGAGGCGATGGCCTCTGGCGTGCCAGTGGTCACAACACGCATCGCCGGGGTGCCGGAATTGGTAGCGGATGGCTTCAGCGGACGCCTTGTCCCGCCCGGCGATGCGGCGCAGTTGGGCGCGGCCCTGACGGCTTTGTTAAGCGACCCGGACATGCGCCGCCGCATGGGGCGGGCCGGGCAGGGCACGGTGCGCGAGGACTTCAATATCCAGACCGAAGCCGCGCGTCTGTCCCGCCTGTTCTCCGGCTATGCCAATCACACGCCGCCAAAGGGGAAGCGCGCATGACGCCCGTCGACGTGGTCCTGATCGGGCGCAACGAGGGCGCGCGTCTGGTCGCCGCTCTGGACTCCGTTTTGGGTGCGGCGCGGCAGTTGGTCTATGTCGACAGCGGCTCCACCGACAGCAGCGTGGCGGAGGCAGAGCAACGCGGCGCAACGGTCGTGTCGCTGGACATGACCACGCCCTTCACCGCCGCCCGCGCCCGCAACGCCGGCTTCGACGCGCTCACTGATCCCCAGATCGTGCTGTTCATCGACGGGGACTGCGCCCTTGTTCCGGGTTTTCTCGACGCGGCCCGCGCGCATCTTCAGAGCAATCCAAAGCTTGGCCTCGTGACCGGCTGGCGCTCGGAAATTCATCGCGACGCCAGCCTCTACAATCAGCTGTGCGATTGGGAGTGGCGCCGTCCCGCCGGGAAAATCGACGCCTGTGGCGGGGACATGATGGTCCGCGCCGAGGCGTGGCAGCAGGTCGGCGGCATGAACCCGCAGGTGATCGCTGCCGAAGATGACGAATTTTGCACCCGCTTGCGCAAGGCGGGCTGGCAGCTCGACCGCATTCCGGTCGAGATGACCCGCCATGACGCCAATATGCTCAGCTTCAGGCAATGGTGGCGCCGGGCGGTGCGCACGGGCCATGGCTTTGCCCAGGTCGGTCACCTGCATCCTGAATATTTCCGGCGTGAGCGCAAACGCGCGCTGATCTACGGCGCGGCAGTACCGCTTCTGATCCCGGTCAGCGTGGTGATCTCCTGGTGGCTGCCACTGATCCTTCTGACGATTTATGAACTGAACTACCTGCGCACCGCGCAGGGGCTGATCCGCGACGGGCTGCCGTCGGACGAGGCCTTTCGTCACGCGTTTCTGCTCACCCTTTCGAAATTTCCCAATCTCATCGGCATGGCGCAATTTCACGTCCGGCGGCGGACCGGCCGCGCCATGCGCATCATTGAGTACAAGTAAAAGGCGTCTTCCATGTCCACCGAAACCCGCGTTGGCCTGATCGGGGCCGGATATATTGCAACCTGGCATGCCGAAGCCCTGGCCGCGACGCCCGGCGTGCGGATTGCCGCTGTCTGTGATCCCAATGAAACCGCCGCAACGGCGCTCGCGGCGGGATACTGTGCAAAAGTATATGCGGCTGTGGACGATTTGATTTCCGCCGGGGAATGCGACGCGGTGCATATCCTCACGCCGCCCCATTTACATAAGGAAATCGCGATTCAGTGCCTGCGCGGCGGCCTGGACGTGCTTGTGGAAAAACCTGTGGCTGAAAGTGCCGCAGAGACCGCCGAAATCGCCGAAGTCGCGCGCGAGACAGGCAAACGCTTCTCGGCAGGGCACAATTTCCTCGGCCTGCCGTCCTATCGCCGGATGAAGGACGACATGGCGTCCGGACTCTATGGACGTGTCTCGGGCTGCGAGATCACATGGGCGCTGCCGCTGGCGCCGCTGCGGTCCGGGCCGTTCAACCTTTGGCTCTTGCGGCAGCCGAAGAACCTGCTGCTCGAACTCGGTCCGCATCTCTTTGCCTTTGCCCGCGATCTCTTTGGTCCGGTCGAGGTGTTGCATGCACAGGCCGCGCGGCCCGTCGCCCTTCCCGGCGAAGACATGCGCCCGCAGGCCTTTCGCATTCTCGCCCGGGCCGGTGGGGTGGAGATCACCTTTACCCTGTCGATGGTGGAGACAACGGATGACCGCAGCGTCACTCTGCGCGGCTCCTCCGCTCGCGCGCGGCTGGATTATGCGCAGGATGTTCTGGTGGTCGAGCGCGAGAACGCCTCTGATCTGGTGGTCAACCCGCTTCGGCGGCAGTTGGACCTCTCGCGGCAGCATCTGTGGCAAGGAATGAAGAATGCCGCCGTGCAGCTGAAATCCCTGAACACAAAAAACCCCTACGGGCGCAGCTTTCGCGGGATGAACGCGGCGCTCTATGGCGGGGATGCCGACCCCTTCTCCGGAGCGGCGGCGGTGCAGGTGATGCGGGCCATAGACGATGCCATCGGCCTGCTCCCGGACGATGTGTTGCAAACCGCCGCCCCTGCCGTGCAGACCCGAAAGCCCAAACCAACCGCCATGGTCATCGGCGGCACCGGCTTTATCGGCCGCGCGCTGACGCGGCGTCTGGTGGCGGAGGGGCGGGATGTGCGTGTGCTGTCACGCGGGCGATCCGGGCCGTTCCCGGACCTTCCCGACAATGTCGAGACGGTCAGCGCCTCTTTGCATGATCTGGAAGGCCTGACAGAGGCGATGAAGGGCATGGATGTCGTTTTCAACCTCGCCAAGGCGTTGGAAACATCCTGGGCCGATTGCCTTGTGAATGATGTCGGTGTTGCCACGCGCGTTGGAATGGCCTGTGAGAAGGCCGGGGTCAGACGGCTGGTCTATACCGGCACCATCGCCAGCTATGACATGTCCGATCCGAACACGCGGATCACCGAGGACACCGGCTTTGCCGAGGACATGACGGACCGCAATCTCTATGCGCGCTCCAAAGCGGAATGCGAGAAAAAGCTGATGGCGCTGCACCGCGAGCGTGGCTTGCCGCTTGTCATCGCCCGCCCCGGAATCGTCGTGGGCGCGGGTGGCCCGCTGCAGCATTGGGGCATTGGCCGGTGGCACGGTGCGGGCGCGGTGCGCATCTGGGGCCACGGGCGGAACATCCTGCCCTTCGTGCTGAACGATGATATCGCGGACGGGCTGGTACGGATGATCGACGCGCCGGTGGAGGGAGAGAGCTTCAATCTGATCGGAGAGCCGATGTTGTCGGCGCGTGATTATTTCGACGCCATTCATGATGAACTCGGCGCGCGCATCCGCGTATCTTCCGGCAATCTGCACGCGTTTTTCGCGTCCGACGCGGTTAAATATGCGTTGAAGAAATATGCCCTCCGCCGCTCCGGGGTCATCCGGCCAAGCCTGTCCGATTGGAAGAGCCGCGCCCATTTCTCGCCCTTCGTGAACGAAAAACCGAAACGTCTCCTGGGATGGAAACCAGAGGCCGATCGCACCACTTTCATCAAGCGAGCCATCACGGAGGCCAATCTGTTTGGTTTCTGAGCGTGGTGGAATCTGGAAACAATCCCCCCGGAACGGTCTTATTCTGGACAGATTCCTTTGATGTAAGCAGATGGGACACCCTGTGTGCCGCAATTCGCGCCGGGAACCGGAGTTGAGCAGGTATGAATACCGACTATGATTTGAACAAGTCATGCGCGGGCGGCAATCTTGCCGCCAGCCCGGTATGCTTGATCCCGGAGGTCGGAGCGCGATGAACATGATGGACCGCCGTAAATTCAAACGAAAATTCCGCAAGACGGAGCCGGAGACAAACGCGGACGACGGCGCCACGATTGAGCCGCTTGAGAACCGCACCCAAAGGGTGGCCCGACAGGACCGCGACGCCGCCGAGCTTGACCGGCAAACGAAAGCGGCCGCCGAAGCGGAGCGCGCGGCGATCGCTTTGGCTGAACAGGAAAAAGCCGAAGAAGAACGCGCGCGTCAGTTGGAGCTCCAGCGCCGCAAGGCTGAGGCAAAGCGTCTGGCCGCGGCGAAGGCCGCGCGCGAGGCAGCCGAACAAGACGCGGCACGCCGGGCCGAGCAAGAGCGCCGGCGGGCCGAGGCAAAGCGTCTGGCCGAAGAGCGCGCTGCCCGTCAGGCGGCCGAAGCGGAGCGGCAACGCCGTGCCGACGAAAAGCGCCGCCACGAGGCAGAGGCCGCGCGCAAGGCCCGCGAAGAGGCGGATCGGCTCGAAGCAGAGGCCATCGAAACGGCGCGTCGCGAAGCAAGACTGGCCGAAGAGCAGGCGCGCAAGGACGCGGAATTGGCCCGCCAGAAAGAGGCTTTCGAGGCCAAGCGGCGCGCGCGGGAGGCGGCGCTGCGCCGCAAGGCCGAGGATGACGCAAAGATAGCCGAGCGGCAGACCGCAGAGCGCGCCGCGCGCCGTATGGCCCTGCGCGAAGAGGCCGAAAAGCGCGAGGCCGATGCCCGCGCCGTTCTGACTGCGCCGGCCACCCTGCCGAAGGAGCCGGCATCGACCGCCGGAAATGACGACGCGGTTCCGCCGATACTGACCAAACCGATCACTCCGGGACGCCCGAACCCAGCGCCTGAACCCCCGATTGATGTGCAACCGCAGCCTGAAGCCGCGCCCGCCCCGGCGCGCGATGCGGCTGCGACATGGCAGTCCCTGCGCGAGTTTGACGTGAGCGAAAGCCATCTCGCCGCGCAGCGTGTTATCACGGCAACCCGCGAAGATCCGGCTTATACGACATTCGATGTCCTGCGCACGCGGTTGCTGCAGGCGCTTGGGGAACACGGCTGGAAACGTGTCGCGATCACATCGCCGACCAAGGACTGCGGCAAGACGTTCACCGCCGCAAACCTCGCCATCAGCCTGTCGCGGCAGGAAAACTGCCGCACGCTCCTGCTCGATTGCGATATGCGGCGCCCGACCTTGCAAAAGGTTCTTGGGCGAAAGAACCCGGGTTCCATGGGCGACATGCTGCGCGGGAAACTAAAGCCGCAAGAGCACCTCGTCCGGATTGGGCAAAACAGGATCAACGCCGGGCGCAACATTGCGTTTGGCTTCAACGAGGTGGTCGAACCCTACGCCTCGGAGCTGCTGCAAGACCCGCGCACCGCCGCAACGCTCGACCGGATCGAGGAAGAACTGGCCCCCGATGTTGTGCTTTTTGATCTGCCGCCGGCGCTATACTACGACGATGTGATTGCATTCCGTCCGTTGTTTGACGGAGTCCTGTTGGTTGTCGGGGGGGGCATCACCACCGAAAAGGAAATCAAGGAAGTCGAACGCCGATTGGGCGAAGAGACGCCCTTGCTCGGTATGGTCCTGAACAAGGCCGAAAATACCGAAGTCGGGAAATATCAGTACTGAGCCGATCGCCTGCCCGGCCCCATGAAAAAACCCCCGAGCCTCGCGGCTGCGGGGGTTTTCCATCGTGATCCTGGCGTGTTCCACCCCGGCCATATCCCTGACACGGGCCCTACCAGATCACATGCGCTGTAGCTGCGCAGTCAGGACCGTGCGGTTCGGGGCAACAGGCGCCCCAGAAGCTCGGACCAGGAGATGCTGTTGCCGATCAGGCGGCCTGCGGCGTAGAGCATGGCCGCCAGCCCCGCCACCCAGCCAAAGATGCTCAGGCCACGGCGGGTGCGGTCATGGCGGGTCGACACGGTCGGGATCGCAACCACCGGCTGGATGCCGAGTATGCGCTCCATCTGTGCGGCGGAGCGGATCGCCGGGTTCATCAGCTCGGCGACGACGGCGACTGCGACACCGACGATCAGGCTGGCGACGGCACCCATGATGGCGGTCTTCTTGCGGCTGCGGGAAACCGAATTCTCGGGGACCAGCGCGGTTTCGAGCACCTCGAAGCGGTCCATCTGCTGACGATCTTCCAGGGCCTGGCCCATTTCCGCCTCGGCCTTGCGGCGGGAAATCACGCTGTACTGGTCCTGAAGGCGGGTCAGTTCACGCTCCATTCCGTTCAGGGCGCGCTCCACTTCCGGGGCACCGGAAATCTGCGCCTGGATCTGGGTAATGCGTTCGGTCACCAGAAGCTTCTGCTCTTCGAGAAGCTGAATGTTTGCCAGTTTGACCTCGTCGCGCTGACGCTCGGACGTGGTTTCGATGGTCAGGATCTGTTGATCGAGGTCGAGCGCGGCGTCCCGCAGGTTGGCCAGCTGATCACGCAGATCGGCAACACCGGCCGGAAGCTGATCGGAATTGGCGGATTTGAACAGGGCAATCGTTTCTTCCATCGCGGCGATTTCCTTGCCGACGCGGGCTTCTTCGGCATCGAAGAAATCGAGCGTGTCGCGGGCCCGGCTCACGGAGCGGTCACGGGACTGATCAATCACGGAATACATCAGCTCATTGGCAAGGTCGGCGGCCTTCTGCGGATCGTTCAGACGCACGGTGATCAGCAGGCCGGAGGGGGCATTGCCGCCAGCGGCGTAGATCTGCGACGGATCGACGATCTGATCAATGGAGGCAGCTTGGCGCATCTGGAAGATACGCTCGTTCAGGGAAATGTCGGGATTGTCCGTGAACAGGTTGTGCTTTTCCATGATGCGGATCAGGTTGTCGCGCGCCATCAATCGCTGTTCGATCAGACGCACCCGATGGGCGGCACCTTCAACGGCTGCGGTGGCACCGGCCAGTTGATCCGGCACGCTGGCGTCTTCGATCTGGACAACGGCGGTTGCCTCGAAGGTCTTGATCTGGCTGATGGCATAGTTGAGCGAGAGGACGCAGCCAACGAAGGTGATCAGCACGATCAGCCACGCGCGGCGCTTCAGGGCAGAGACAACTTCGTCAAGCGACTGGAACTGGTTCATTTTATTACTCCCGCAAAGTTGCCCCCAATGCGATGAAGATGACGTCATGGGTTGGCCCGGGTGTCGCCATCTTCATGTCACAATCTAACGACGCTGCCTTATTTGCGCCATGGTTTTCCGGAGGCTTTCAGGAAACAGTGCGTGTCTGGAATCGGGATTCCGAACACATTTTCGTCATAATTTCAGGAAATTAGCGGAGTCTTGGAGGTTTGGGGTCCGGGCTCTGCCTTACTCTCGTCACAATTGACTTCGGGTGGCCGCTCTCGCGCGAGAAAAAGGGAAAACTCCGCGCCCCAGTCTCGCCCGATTTTGCCCAAATGTGGCAAACAGCGCCCCATTCGGGCCGAATTTTGCGCTGCTTTCAGACGAAAAAGCCCGGGTGATTCTCTCACCCGGGCTTGCGTGTTCGGTTGTGTCGGTATGTCAGGCGCTGCGGCGCGCCCGCATTTCTCGGCGTCGGGCAATGGCCTTGGACCTGGCGGCGGCGCGTTCGTTTTGAATGGGCTCCGGTGCCGGGCGCACGGCGGGTGCCGCCGGGAGGGGCGTGGGCGTCACGGGCGGTTTCACCACGGGTTTGGGCCGCGTGAGCACGAGCGATCCGTCCAGAAGTGTTGCCACCTTGCCGGACAGATCGGCGAGCACGGGGAAGCGGAAAATGTCGGTGATCGACAGCTTGGCCGCACCCAGTTCTTCGCGGATGGCCCGATGTGCCTGCACCGCCAGAAGCGAATGCCCGCCAAGATCAAAGAAATTGTCACGCCCGGTGATCCCGGCAACGCCAAGGAACCGGGTCCAGATCGCGGCAATCGCGGTCTCGATCTCTGCTGAATTCTGCAGGTTGGGCTGCACGGCAGGCGAAATCTCTGCTGCGGGTACGGGCGGCGCGGCAGGGCGCTTGGCCTGCGCTGGCGCGCCGGGCGCGGGCAGGGCCTTGCGGTCCACTTTCTTGTTTGGTGTCAGCGGGAAAGCATCCAGTTGGACAAACCGCCCCGGCACCATGAAGCCGGGCAAATCGGCGCTCATCTTGGCCTTCAAGGCCGCCTCATCCTGCGCCGTGCCGGTGTAATACCCCACAAGCCGCAGATCCCCGGGCGTGTCTTCCCGTGCCATGACCACGGCTTGTGTCACATCGTCTTGCGATTCCAGAACCGCCTCGATTTCGCCAAGTTCGATGCGATAGCCGCGCAGCTTGACTTGATGATCGACGCGTCCAACAAAATCGATCGCCCCATCGGCGCGCCGCCGGACCAGATCGCCTGTGCGATACATGCGACCGCTGTGAAACGGGTTTTGAACAAAGCGTTCGGCGGTCAACTCGGGCTGCTCCCAATAGCCGCGCGTGACGCCCTCGCCGCCGATCCATAGCTCGCCTTCCTCGCCGATCCCGGCGGGCTGTAGTGCCGTATCCAGAACGTAAAGCTGTTGATTGGCCAGCGGGTAGCCGATGTTGACCACCGATGCCCCGGCCTCGGCCTTTTGGGTCGAAGACCAGATCGTGGTCTCCGTCGGCCCGTACATATTGGTTATGCCGGCCTCAGTGATCTCGCTGAACTCATCGACCAACGCACCGGGGAGCGGCTCCCCGCCAAAGTAAAGATGCTTCACGCCGCGCAAGGCCTGCCGCGCCTCATCATTCATCGCGAACATCCGCGCCATCGACGGCGTGCACTGCAGGTGCGTCACGCCATGACGCAGGATCTGTGCCGCGATGGAGAAATCGTCCGCCTCCGGCTCCGGCGCGCCCTTTGTCGCCTGCACCACCTCCGCGAGCGGCGTCAGCCCGTCCAGAACCACGTCCCGGTCGATGCCATAATCGATCAGGCAAGCAATTTCGTTGACGCCGATCCGCTTGACCTCCTCGGCCCGCGCCATGGCGTCCTCGACCGTGCCGAACAGACCGCTTTCGTTGAAATACCGCTCGAAGGCGAAGTCGAGAATCGCGTCCAGCTCCTCAGCCTCCAGCCCGTCAAGCTGCAGATCAAAAGCGTTGTTTACCCCCTCAGGCCGTTTGAAGGCGGGGAACGCCCAAGCATATTGCTTGATCAGGCCCGCCGCGGAATTGAGGTAATCCTTCATCGGCTGCCGTGCGATCTCCCGCGCCTGCTCCCGCGTCTCGGCCAGATAGGTGTGCAGCATCAGCGTGACGGTGAAATCCTTCGGGTCATGTCCCGCCTCGCGCAACGCCTGATGGTACAGCTTGATCTTGCCGCCGACCTCCTCGACCGATTGGCCAAGCAGGTGCGTCAGCACGTTGCAGCCAAGCCGCCCGGCCTCTTTCCATGTCTCCGGATTGCCCGCCGTCGTCACCCAGACGGGCAATTCTTTCGACACCGGGCGCGGCTGCGTCACCACCGCGTGCGGCGTGCCGTCCTTGCGCGGAAACTCGACCGCTTCGCCACGCCAAAGGCGGCGGATCTGGTCAATGTTTTCGATCATCGCAGTCTTGTTGTCCGGCGGCGTATTTTCGGGCCGAAGGACGAAATCATCCGGTTGCCAGCCGCTGGCAATGGCCAGACCGGCGCGCCCGTTGGTCAGGTTGTCGATCACCGACCACTCTTCGGCGATCCGCGCGGGATGGTGCAAGGGCGCGACGACCGAGCCGGAGCGCACGCCGATCTGTTTCGTCACGGCCGCAACGGCAGCGCCCGTCACCGATGGGTTCGGATAGGGTCCGCCAAAGGCGTGGAAATGCCGTTCGGGCGTCCAGACCGCCACGAAATCGTGCTGATCCGCGAACTTCGCCCCTTCGAGAAGGAGCGTGTATTTGTCCCGCCCGACGCCGTCGTCATTGCCCCAATAATAGAGCGAAAACTGCATTCCGGCCCCGCTCGCGCCGAGCGGCCCTTTCGAGATCAGCCCGCGATCCTCATCCCCGGTCAGCACCACCTTGAACCCGCGCGCCGTTGTATAAAACAGCTCCAGCACCGAAATGTCGAAGGACAGCGACGTCACGGCCAGCCACGTCCCGCCATGATCGCGCACCACTTCATCCATACCGCGATAGAAGTTGAGCACATTGCGATGCTCGATCATCACGCCTTTCGGCTTGCCAGTGCTGCCGCTGGTGTAGATGAGATAGACGAGATCCTCCGGTCCGGAGATCTCCGGCAGGTTTTCGTTGGAGGCCGTATCCAGGCGCGGCTCCGCATCGAGCACCAGCAATTGCGCGTCATGCTTCGGCAAACTGGCCTCAAGCGCGGCTTGCGTCACGATCACCCGCGCATGGCTGTCTTCCACGAAATGCTGAAGCCTGTCAGCGGGATAGCTCGGGTCCATCGGCAGATAGGCCCCGCCCGCCTTCAGGACCGCCAAAGCCCCGGTCATCAGGTCCACGGACCGCCGGCAGCACAGCCCGACCACCTGACCCGGACCCACGCCCATCTCGCGCAGCACATGCGCGGCGCGGTTGGCGCGGGCGTTCAGCTGCGCATAGGTCAGGCTCAGCCCTTCGAAGACCAGCGCAACGGCCTCTGGCGTTTTCGCCACCTGCGCTTCGAAAGCGCGGTGCATCGTAAGCGTCCGGTCATGGTCCGTCGCCGTGTCGTTCCACTGGTACAGAACCAGATCCCGCTCTGCGTCCGGCAGGGCCTGCTCTGGCGCATGGACCAGCAATTCCAGCCGCGCGATCATCAGTTCGGCGGTCTGACTGGCAATCCTGCCGCTATCATAGGTCAGCTTCGGATGCGCCCCGAGGTCCACCGTCATCACCGTTCCCGGCACATGCCCCGCGTCCAGTGTAACCCCGATATGCGGCACCTCCGGCCAGCGCAGTTCCGGCGCGCGGGCGCTCAGATCAAGCGCGAAACTCCGCGCTTTCACGGCGTGATCCAGTCCGCTCGCCCGCTCTGCGGTCACACGCATGGGGGCCCAGGGCGAGACCAAGCCCGTCTGCGCCAGCCCGGCGATGTCCGCATCCGCAAAGGCCAGATCAAACGTGCCTGTCCCCCCGAGTCGCGCCGCCCATTTGGCCACCAGCGCAAGCCCGTCTTCTCCGGCAGGCAGGCTCAGCCCCCGTGTTTCGATGCTGTCCTGACCATGGCAGGCACCGGGCACCTGCACCGGTTTCAGATCGGCCAGGGCCACACGCCAGACGCTGTCCCGCGCGGCGATCCGTGCCCCTGCGGCGTCTGCTTGCGCCCGCTCCTCCTCGGTCAGCAAGGGCAGGGCATCGCCGTCCTTCGCCACGGCATGGGCATTCACGGGCGCCCCGCACAGACGCGTCACGGTTTCGATCTGCAGCGCACCGGAGCCACAGGCCACGGTCAGGTGATCCGCTGTCACCTCCAGCACCGTTCCGGGCGCGCCCATCCCCTCGGCCAGCCGCGTATGTCCGGCAAGCCAGAGCGCACCGCCCGCGCGGAATTTTGCCGCGCACAGCGGGTTCCAGTAACCGCCATGATCCAGCGCCCGCACAAGCCGGTCCAGATCCTCGGCCGGCTGCGTCCAATCCAGAAGGCCAAGCGCGGCGGGGCGATCCGTCAGCCCATGATAGCTGCGATGGGACAAATCCTGCCGCCGCCGCTGCAGGTCGCCGCTTTCCAGCTGATCCAGCAGCGCGGGAAAGCTCTCCATCGCGGCCTCATAGGCCTTGGTGTTCAGGGTCAGCGCGGTGTCGGTCCCGGTGATGTCGAAGTCCTGCGAGACCAGAACGTCGCCCTCATCCACCTCGCCCTCGATCAGGTGCCAGGAAATTCCATGCCGCGTTTCGCCCTCAAGCAAGGCCCAGACCGGCGCGTTCAGACCGGCATGGCGCGGCAGGGGACCATCGTGGAAATTCACCGCGCCGCGCGCGGGCAGCCGCAGCACATTGTCCGGAATGATCCGCAGGTTGGCAATCGACAGAAGCCAGTCGAACGCCTCGCCGTTCAGATCGCCTGGATCACGCAGGACCCGCAGTCCGCGCCCCTTTGCCCAATCCGCAACGTCGCTGGCCTCGGTGATGACCGCCCGCACTGTGTTGCCGCGCTCGAGCAGCCGCTCGGCGCAGCCGACCAAAAGCGATTCATTGCCCATCAGGACGCAGGAAAAGGCCGTCATCTCAATCACTCCACTTTGCTTCGGCAGCATCCATGGACGCCGCCCGGCGGGTCGGCAAAGGCCGGAACACCGCTTTGAAATCATGTACAATCAGATCGCGCAGAAATTTGGGCGGATCGGCGGGCGCCTTGCCCTGCACCAGCATCCGCAGCCGCCACAACGCCCCGCCGAACGCGTGCATGAGAGTGGCCAGCATCGCCGTGCCGCGCCCATGGTTTTTGGAAAAATAGTGCCATCGGCTGTCCAGCCAGTAGCCGGGAATACGGTCCCAGCGCTTCATCCCCGTCGATACGGACCCGATATGGGCCACGGCGCTGTCGCGCACGTAATGCGTCTCATGCCCGGCGCGGGCGGCGCGCAGGCACAGGTCCGTCTCTTCGAAATAGAGGAAAAACGTCTCGTCAAAGAGGCCGATCTGATCCAGCACCGATTGCCGCATCATCAGCGACGCGCCCGCCAGCCAATCGACGCGGCCGGTCCGCTCGGGCAGGGGCAGAGGCACGGCCTTGCCCTTCAGCAGCCGCGACACCGGGCCAAACCGCGCCGCGCCCTCCAGTTCGGACCAGACGGAGGGAAAGCGGAACGCCGTGATATGCGGATCGCCCGTCTCGCCGTGGATGAAACTTCCGGCAAGTCCGGCCTCCGGATGCGTCTCCAGATGTTCAAGCAAACGCCGGATCGCCTCGGGCGCGGGAAAGGCATCGGAATTCAGCAGATAGACGTAATCGGGCCGTGATCCGTCGGCCATCCCGGCCCGTATGCCGGTATTGTTGCCCGCGCCGAAGCCGCCGTTGCGGCCGGACTGGATCACCCGGACACCGGGCCAGTCCCGCGCCGCCGTGCGCAGCGCCTCGAAGGAGCCATCGCCGGAGGCATTGTCGACAATCACCAGCTCTGCGTCCAACCCCTGCAAAGCGACCAAAGCTGCCTTTGCCGCACGGATCGTCATGTCCGGCGTTCGGTAATTCAGCAGCACTGTCAGCAGCTTGGGCATTGGCTACTCCGCCGCCTGCGTCGGGAAGGTCACGACCTCGCCGTGGCCCATCGCCTGCGCCTCGGCCTCTTCGATGGCCTTGCGCATCAGTCCGGCAAGAACCCGCACATTCGGCTCCAGAACCATGCTGTCATGGTTCCCCGGCACCTCGTGCACCTCAATCTGCGGCAGCGTCTCGCCCCAGTCGTTGTCATCGAGAACATAGCTCCGCTCGGAATTCACCAGCCGTCCGCCGCTGACCGTCCATTTGCCCACCAGAGGCGGACGATAGAGCACCACGCGCCCTCCCCAAGGCTCGACTTCATAGCGGGCAATCGCGCCATAGAACGCAGCCTCGATTTCCGCATTGTGAAAGGCGTGATCGGCGCCCGTCTCCTCGGCGTGCCGCCGTTTGGCAAATTCCCAGGCGATGCGGTTCTTGGCCCAGATCAGCGGATACAGCGGGCCTTTTTCGCGCGCCTGATGCCACTGGATCAACAGCCGGTCCGGGGTGCTGAGCGGTCGGCGCCGGGGCAGGGGCGTGTCGAGCATGACGACCAAAGACACCGTCTCGCCCATCGCGTCCAATTGCTGCGCGATCTCATAGGCGGTGATGCCGCCGCCGGAGAAGCCGCCCAGCATGTACGGCCCCTCTGGTTGCACCTGCCGCAGTTCGGCAATGTAATCGCGCGCGGCCTCTTCGATCGTCGCATGCGGCGCTTCCCCGCCGAGCAACCCCTTGGCCTGCAAGCCATAAAACGGCCGGTCCGCACCCAGGAGATGGGCAAGGTGCCGCAGGTTCAGCACGTTGCCGAACATCCCCGCCACAAGGAAAAACGGCTGCCGCGCACCGCCATCGCCATCGTGCATGGCGACAAGGTGCTTGAACCGGCGTTCCGGTTTCGCATCCGTCGGAGCATCAGACGTTGCCTCCACATGCCCGGTCTGCTCCGCGATCAGCGCCGCGCAGGTGCGGATCGTCGGGGCTTGAAAGAGCACGGAAATCGGGAAATCCACGCGGAACGCTTTCTTGACCATGGCAAACAGCCGCACCGCGATGAGGCTATGCCCGCCGAGATCGAAAAAGCTGTCCTCCGCACCGACGTTCTGCACGCCAAGCAGGTCTTCCCAGAAACCGGCAAGCGTCTGTTCGATCTCTCCCTCGGGGGCCACGTAATCGCCATCCAGTTGCGGCCGCTCGAATTTTTGCGTTTCCCCCGTCACGTCGCTGCTGGCCGCCGTTTGCCGGGTCAGCGCGTCCAGATCCATGGAGGAGACCACCACCTGCGGCAGGTTCAGCGCCAGCGCGGCGTGGAACGCCCGCACGCCCTCCGCCGGGAGAATCCCCTGCGACAGATTGTGCGCCAGCCGTTCCTCTGCCGGTGACAGAGGTTGCGCCGCGCCGGTGTCGTCCACTTCCAGTTCGGAGGCGCTCAGAGGCGGGGCGCTTTTCAACACATCGAGCGAGGCCAGTTTGCGGATGGTAAAGCCGGTGATCTCCACCAGAACCGCCCCGTCCTCATCACACAGCGTCACATCGAAGCCGGCGGTCTCACCGCTGGCCTTGTTCTCTGCCGCATTGCGCACCCAGCTGACGACACGCTCCGGCAACGCGCCATGGACCCGGACGCGGCCATAGCGCACCGGCGCCCAGAGATGCGTGGGTTGCCAGCCGTCGATCAGCGCCATGGCCCAGCCGGTGGCAATATCCATCAGCGCAGGATGCAACAGGCAGCCATCGTCCCGCGCGGCCTGAGGCAAGGACAGCGTCGCGATCCCTTCGTCGATCCCGAAGGCCTGGCTGTCCAGCACTTTCCAGCGCGGGCCGAACCGCAGCAGCAATTCCTGCGCGGCGGGCAGTTTGCCGCCGCCTTCCGCCACCACCGGCGCGCCGCAGCGGGCGCGAATCGCGGTCAGGTCGATGGTCTCGGGCCGCGCCATCGGCAGCAATGAAATCGCACCATCCGCCGTCAGGGCAAACCCCTGCCGCCCGTTCAGCGCCGCATCGGCCAGCACCGCAAAGCCATAGCCGCGATCATTGCGCGTCAGCCGCACTTTCACATCCCGCGCCGCGCCATCGGCGATCCGCAACGGCCGCAGGAAGTTCAGGTCGCGCAGCTCGAACGGGCCTTCTTCGTGATGCGCCCTGAGGGCATGGGCGGCAAGGGTCAGGTACCCCGTGCCCGGCAGCAGCGCGTCGCCCGCCTTCGTCCGGTGTTCGTCGATGAACCAGTCGCGCGCGGAATAGCGGGCAGTGAAGGTCCGGTTGCCCTGCGCATCAAAGCTGGCCTCGTCCAGCATCGGCAGGTCAACGGGCGTGACCGGCGCGGCGGGCAGGTCCCCGGTGCGCGCGGTGACGGCCTCTGCGGCCATGCCGACCTCGTTCCAGATACCCCAGTTGATCGCGACGACCTTCGTTTTGCCGCCGGACCGCGATCGGGCAAAGGCGTTGAGGAACTCGTTTGCTGCAATGTAATCCACCTGTCCCGCGGGCGCAGTGACGGTGGAGGAGGACGCAAAGAGCGCGATCCACTCCACGGAGCCATCCGGGAAAACCTGCCCCAGCACCTCTGTTCCGTGGATCTTCGGGGTAAAGACGTCTTCGATCGTCGCGGGTGTCTTGGTCAGCAGTGGCGCGTCCTTGATGACGCCGGCGCCGTGGATCACCCCGGTGATCGTGCCAAATCGCTGTTCGGCATCGTCCTTGACCCGCTGCATCTGCGCCGCGTTGCAGACATCGGCGGCGACGACCATGACCTCCGCCCCGGCCTGCTCCAGCTGTTCCACGGCACGAATGCGCCGCGCCAGGGGATCGCTCGGCGCGTGCCGTGTCAGGTAATCAGCCCAGGTTTGCCGGTCCGGCAGGGCCCTGCGCGCCAGCAGAACCAACCTGGCGCCCTTGGCGGCGAAATCCTGCGCCAGCGTCAGGCCGATCCCGCCGAACCCGCCGGTGATCAGGATGACGCCCCCGGAGGCTTTTGGCAGGTCCGGTTCCAGGGCCACGGGCCGCATCGCGCATTCAAACCGGCGATCACCGCGCAGCGCGGCAATGGCGCCGGAGGGCGCGCTCATCATCTCTTCGAGCACGCGATCCGTCAGCGTGTCCAAAGCCGCCGCATGGGCCGCCCTGGCCCGGTTGCGCGTCCAGACCGGTCCCTCTGCCTGCACGGGCAGCACCACGTCGAGCGTGGAGACCGTCATGCCCGGCAATTCGCGCGGGATCACGCGGGCCGGGCCGGCCACCGTTGCCTTGCCCGGATAGGGCAGCGCTTCGTCCCGCAGTTTGGCCGCGCCATTCGTGAAGACCGTGACGTGTGGCTTGGCGGTGCCCTCCTCGGCCAAAGCCTGCGCCAGGAACATCAGGGAATAGAAGCCCTGCTCCTGTACCCGGTGGAAGAAGGACGAGCCGGGGCGGTGCGATTCGTCCGCCGTTACCATCCAGAAATGCGCCACGCGGGTCGGCACCACGCCATTCTGCGCCAGATCGGCAAGCAAAAGGTCATAGCCTTCGCGCCCACGCTCCGGTGACAGGATATAGAGATCACCCGAGAGCCGCTGGAACGTGTCGCCCACGCGGACCTCGACAACAGTGTGGCCAGCCCTGCGCAATCTGGCGATGGCACCAATGGCCAGCCCGGCATCATCGACAAAGATCAGCCAGGTTTGCGGCTCCGCGTCCTTGAGATCGGCAAGATCCACGTCGAGCTCGGCGGCCCGCGGCCTCCAGACCGGTTTCCATCCCCAGCCGGAGACATCTTCATTGCGCATCAGGAACTGCGGCGCGGCCTCTGTCGTCGTCTTGCCCGGCGCGATGAAATATGGGGCCCGTTGGAACGCATAGGTCGGCAGCACCACGCGGTTGCGCCGCGCGCCGCCCCAGATCTGCTCCCAATCCACCTCCGCGCCCAGAGCCGAAAGCCGGCCGAGCACTTCGAACAGGTGTTTGTCGTCGGCGATCGGATCGTCGGGATGGCGCAGGCTGCTCAGCACCTGATTGGCGCTGACGCTCTCATGTTGGCGGGCGAGGGAGGACAGCGCCTTGCCCGGCCCGACCTCAAGGAAAACCCGGTTTTCCTGCGCCAGTGTCCCGACGCATTTGGCGAAATAGACCGTGCCGCGCAGATGCTCGGTCCAGTAATCCGGGCTTGTCGCCTGCGCGTCCGTCATCATCTCCCCGGTGCGGTTGGAGGTCAGCGGTATTTGCGGCGGGCTGAGCGGGATCGAGGCGAGATAGGCGCGGAACTCCGCGAGGATCGGCTCCAGCATCCGGCTGTGTGCGGCGATGTCGATGCCGATGCGCTGGCAGTCGATACCTTCGGCCTTGAGGCGCACTTCCAGATCGTCGAGCGCCGCCTGAGGTCCCGACGCCACGCACAGGTTCGGCGCATTTTCGGCCCCCAGATCGAGGGCGTCGTTAAGAAATTGTTTAATGTTGTCAGCTGACAATGCGACGGAGAGCATCCCGCCCGCAGGCACCGTGTCGAACAACCGGCCGCGCAGATGGACGAGGCCGATACAGTCCTCGAACCCCATGACACCGGCCACGCAGGCCGCCGTGTTCTCTCCCATGGAATGACCCGCGAGGACGGCAGGCACCACGCCCCAGCTCATCCAGAGTTGCGCCAGCGCGTATTCGCAAATCATGATCAGCGGCAGCTGCAGGCTTGGCTTTTGCAGCGCCTTGTCGGCCTCTGCCGTGTCGCCCCCGGGCAGCCAGAGCCCGCGCATATCCACATCGCTCAGCGTCGCGAGGTGGTCCAGACCCTTGTCCATCCACTCGGCAAAGACCGGCTCGGTCTCGTAGAGATCCCGCGCCATCCCGGCGTATTGCGCGCCGCCACCGGGGAACAGGAATGCCACGTCGGGCCGGTCGAGCGCCTTGTGCTGGAAAACCCGGCGCGGATTGCCTTCGTCCAGCAGTCTGGCCGCCTCTGCGTGGCTGTCTGCGACGACAACCATGCGCCGTTCAAAGGCGCGGCGCCCGACCTTGAGCGTATAGGCGACATCGGCCAGAGATTGCTCCGGATGCGCCCGCAGGTGGGCGGCCAGCCGCTGTGCATTGCTCTCAAGTGCTGCCTTGTTGCGCCCTGAAAGGGTCAGGATCTGGAAGGGGAAATCGCTGTCTTCGGATGCGATGCGCTCCGGTGCCTCTTCCAGAACCACATGCGCGTTGGTCCCGCCGACGCCAAGTGAATTGACCCCGGCGCGGCGCGGATGGTCGCCCCGTTTCCAGTCCGTCAGGCGATCGTTCACCCGAAACGGCGAGGCTTCGAAATCAATCGCCGGGTTCGGTTTTTCAAACCCGAGCGACGGCGGCATTTGTTTGTGGTGCAGCGCAAGACTTGTCTTCACGAGACTCGCCACCCCCGCCGCCGTATCCAGATGGCCGATGTTGGTTTTTACGCTGCCAATCCGGCAATGGCCCACGCCGTCGCCACTCTCGGCAAAGGCCTGCGTCAGGGCGGCCACTTCGATGGGATCGCCAAGATAGGTCCCGGTGCCATGACATTCGATGTAATCGATTGTATCCGAGGAGACCCCGGCAATTGCCTGCGCCTCCGCCACCGCGGCCGCCTGTCCATCGACGGAAGGCGCCAGATACCCGGCCTTCTGCGCGCCATCGTTGTTGACCGCCGTGCCCTTGATCACGGCCCAGATGTGATCGCCATCCGCCACTGCATCCGCCATCCGGCGCAGCACGACGACGCCCGCACCCGAGCCGAAGACCGTGCCCTGTGCGCGATGATCGAAGGCATGACAGGCGCCATCGGGCGACAGGATTTCGTTTTCCTTGTAGAGATACCCCCGCCCCTGCGGCAGTTCGATGGTCACGCCACCGGCAAGCGCCATGTCGCATTCGCCATTCAGCAGCGCCTGCACCGCGTAATGCGTCGCCACGAGCGAGGTCGAACAGGCGGTCTGCAGGTTGATCGAGGGGCCGTGCAGGTCGAGCACATGGCTGAGCCGGGTGGTCATGAAGTCCTTGTCGTTGCCCGTGTGGCGCAGCAGGAACATGCCCGTGTTTTCAACGAGATCAGGGTTCGAGCAGACGTTGAAGTAGAAATAACTCCCCATGCCGCAACCGGCAAAGACGCCGACCTGTCCGGGGAAGTTTTCCGGAACATGGCCCGCCGTTTCCAACGCCTCCCAGGCGCATTCGAGGAACTGGCGGTGCTGCGGGTCCATGATCATGGCTTCCTTCGGGGAAAACCCGAAGAACTCCGCGTCGAAGTGTTCGAAATCATCCAGCGGCGCGGCGAAGGGCACGTAATCGCGGTGGCGGATCAGACCGGGATCTTCGCCCGCGGCTTTCAGATCCTCTTCGGACAGCCGCCGGATCGACGATACCCCGTCCCGCAGGTTGCGCCAGTATTCGGCAATACCCGATGATCCGGGAAGGTGCGTGGCCATCCCGACAATGGCGATGTCATTCTCGCCATACTGTTGTGCGGTGTTCCCCGACATATACTGTTACCCCGCCACCTTTCTACATCACCACTAAATTAAAGGGATGCGGGGAAAATGCGGCGTTTTTTAGGAATCCGACCCGGCTGTCGCCCAGTTCTCGCGGTAATTGGCTCAAATAGTGCGGATTCCGGAAATGTAGCACAAGCCTAGCGCTATTGTTGCCACTTTGGAAACGGGAGACTCTAGAGTGTATTCCCCGCGAGCTGCAGGATCGCGGTCCAGTTCAGCCAAAGCGCCCCGCTGGCCAGCGCGAGGCCGACCCCGGCAAAGACCGCGTCGTGCAGGCCGTCCCACGCCCCCATGCGCCGCGCCAGCCAGACAACCACCGGATAGGCGAGCACAAACGCCGCGCCCTGTCCGATGATGGCACCGAGAAGACCGGCGGTTTCCAGCCCGACAAGCAGGCAGCCGATCATAAGCGCGGCCCGCGTCGCCGCGAGCACGAAGAAACGCTTCGAATCCCCCGCTGCGAGCGCCGCCTGATCATAGGTCATCACGATCAGCATCGGCATCTGTGCACAGGCCAGCAGCACGATGACAGGCCCGGCCATGGCATAGCGCGGATCATACATCAGCGCCACGAGCCAGACGCCGAGCGCGGCGAAGACCGCCACCATGCCCATCAGCATCGCAGTGACGGCAAAGCGCATCTTGCGCAGCTTGGCAAAATTCGCGGGGCTCTGGGTCGGCGGGGTCTCGCGGTAGATCGGGATCAGGATCTTGCGCGTCACCATCCCGCCAAGCAGCATGGGGAAGGCGGCGAGGAAATAGCCGATGTTGTAGACACCGAAATCATCGAGTGCGAGATACTTGCCGATCAGGATCTTGTCCGCCTGAGAGAACAGGAACCCCGCGATGGTGGCGAGGAAAACCCATTTGCCGAAGTTGATCAGCTCCTCCGCCGCCGGTTTCTCCCAGCGGATGCGATTACGCTCGCCGGGGAGGCATGTGCTGTTCACCACCACCTCCGCAATGCCGCCAACAACGCCGGAAATCACCAGGGCCCAGACCGAGCCGGTCAGCCAGGCCAGCCCAACGGCCACCAGCACGCCGATGATCTGCACGCCCATGTCGATCACCGTGACCCGGCCAAGCAGCAGGTGGCGGTTGGCGGTGTCCATGCGCGTGGGTTTGAACCCGGCGATGAGCAGGGTCAGCGCCGCAACCGGCAGCAGATGAGTCAGCTGCGGCTCATCATAGACCCAGGCCATGGGAAAGGCTGCGGCGCAGGCGACCAGCCACAGGCCGAAACCGCGCATCACCTGAATGGTCCAGGCGGTGTTGAGAAAGTCGCGGTCATCGCCGCGTTTGCTCTGAAGAATTGCGGGAGTGACGCCCACGTCGGAGAATTGGCCCAGCCCCATGAGGAACACCATGACAAGCGCCATGAGGCCGAAGGCTTCGGGAAAGAGTAGGCGGGTGAGGATCAGGTTTGAGGCCAGGCGGATCACCTGGCTGAAGCCAAAACCGCCGACGGTGAGCAGCGACGAGCGCATGATCCGCGCCGACAGGCCCTCTCCCCGGAAACGTCCCATCAGCGCATTCATCGGCCCCGGCTCCAATCGCTTTGCGTGCCCTTGGTCAGCTTTACCGCCAGCGCAACCCCGGAATAGACCGCAAAGCCGATCGGGTCGCGCAGGGCGAGCCGCAGTTTTCGCCCGGTTCCAAAGGCGGGTTTGTCGTCGTTGTCCAACAGCGCGGGATAAGTCCGCGCGATTTCGTCAACGCCCACGTCCTGCCGCCGCCGCACCTTTTTCAGCCTGCCAAAACCCTCGGCAATCGGCCAGTCATAGGGGGCGGGGACGCCGATGCGCTCCTCCGGGGAGAAGCTGAGCCGAACGAACGTGTCGTCAGAGATGACGTCCGGAAAAGCGCCCCAGCGCTGCCGCCCGGCGCGGTTCACCGCAAACAGCCCGCAACCCGGCACGCAGTCGGCCATGAAGGGCACCCTGGCCCAGATCCGCGCGTAGGCCCGGCTTATGAAACCCCGCGCCGTGATCCGGACCTGCCCGCTGGCATAGCGCGGCTCCGGGCTGTGCAGCGCCTCCGCGATCTGCGCCAGCAGTGGCGGGCTGACCGTCACGTCCGCGTCGAGATAGACCCGCATCGCGCCGCTGGCCGCCGCATCCCCGGCATTGAGTGCGCCAAGTTTGCCGCCCTCCGCCAGTTCCAGCACGGTCAGGGGCCAGCGCTTTTCGTCGAACCGGTCGGAGAAATCCCGCGCCCGCGCCGCCGTGTCGTCGCTGCAGCCGTTGGCTACGACGATGATCTCGACCGCGCCGGTTCGCGGCCCGTCGGAGCCGAGAAGCGCCGAAAGGCAGCCGCCGATAAGCGCTGCCTCATTGTTGGCCGGTACGATCACCGACATTGACGTTTCGTCTTCCAACGTAACCTCGACCATTGCCCCGTACCTTTGGGGCCACACATTCAGAAAATACAAGCCCTCACCCGCGCCTTGGTGCCGGTTAACTATGGCCAAAGCATGGTTCCGGCTGGAATAGTCCGGGGCAGCCGTCTTTTGGGGAAGACCGGTTTCGCTGCCCATCAACCAAGGCAAAGGCAAAGGTGTCGCAAAAGCTGCGTATCGGGTATCTGGTGCCTCAATTCCCGGGGCAAACCCACATCTTCTTCTGGCGCGAGATTCTCGCGCTCGAAGCGATGGGGCACGACGTGCATGTGCTGTCGACCCGCAAGCCCCCGTCGGGATTGATTGCCCATGACTGGTCCGATGATGCGATCCTGAGAACCGATTATCTCGGCAGCTTCGATCCTGTCGCCTCTGCCGTGGCGCTGGGCAAGCTGACGGCCGAGGGGTTGCCGGGCTGGATCGCACGGGAAGGGCCGGGTTTTGCCAGGGACGCGGCGGTTGCGCTGGGTGCGGCACAGCACCTGCTTCGCCATGCGACCGATCAGAACCTTGACCATATTCACGCCCATTCCTGTGGCCGCGCCGCGTTGATCGCCGCCTTTGCCAGAAAGCTCGGCGGGCCGGAGTATTCGATCACGCTGCACGGCCCGCTGTCCGATTACGGTCCCGGCCAGCGCTTCAAATGGTCGGGCGCGAAATTCGCCACCATCATCACGCACAAGCTGTTGCACGAGGTCGAGCAAACCCTCGCCGGATCGCTGCCGGATCGCATGGTGATCCGGCCCATGGGCGTCGACACCCGCATGTTGAGCCGCGACACGCCCTATCGTCCGCCCGAGAAAACCCGGCCTGTCAGGCTGTTTTCCTGTGGGCGGCTCAACGTGGTCAAGGGTCATCAGGACGTGATGAGCGCCATGCGCCAACTGCTCGATCAGGGTGTGGATGTCCGCCTGGAGATCGCGGGCGAGGATGATGCCGGCGGCGGCGGCTACCGGCTGGAACTCGAAGCGCATCTGAAAAAGCTGCGGCTTCAGGATCATGTCAAGCTGCTGGGCGCGATCGACGCAGGGGCCGTGCGCGAGAAGTTGAAAGAGGCGCACATCTTCGTTCTGGCGTCGTGGCACGAGCCTCTGGGCGTCGCCTATATGGAAGCCATGTCCATGGGCGTGCCAGTGATCGGAACCGATGCGGGTGGCGTGCCGGAACTGATCCGCGACGGCACCCACGGCTATCTCGTGCCGCCGAAGAACCCCGGCGCGCTGGCGCGGACAATCCGGGCGCTGGCCACCGATCCGGACGCGCTGATGCGGCTGTCGGCCACGGGGCGGGCGCATGTGGAAGAGCATTTCCGCGCCTCCCTCGGGGCGGAAACGCTGGTTGAGGAAATCCAGCGAGGGCGCTGACGCCTAATCGAAGAATTGCGGGCCATGGCCCGGTTTGCCGTTCAGCACCCAGTCATAGACCTGCGCCACCTGCTCGGCCTTGCGCGACCACAGGAAATGCGAGGCGACGCGGGCGCGCGCGGCCTGCGCCATCGCGGGCAGGCCCGAGGGATCGTCCGCAAGCGCCCGAAGCGTCCGGGCGAAATGCCCTGTGATCTCCTCGCGGGTGCCGCAGGGCACCTTCAGGCCCCAGCCGTCCTGCACCAATTCACCCGGTCCGGCATAATCGACGATCAGCGGCACCACGCCGAGCGCCATCGCCTCCAGCACGACTCCGCCGCCGAATTCACGGATCGACGGGAACGGCAGCAAATGGCATTGGCTCAGGATGTCCTGCACCGCCTCATGCGCCTGCCAGCCGTGAAAGGTGATTCCGGGGAGGCCCCGCGCCAGCTGCTCCAGCTGAGGCCGCATCGGGCCATCGCCGATGATATCGAGCCTCAGCCTGCCCTCGCGGAGCAAGGGCGCGGCGGCCTCGATCAGCATGTCCGGACCCTTGTACGGGACAAGACGGCCGACAAACGCGCCGCGCAGCGTGCCATCGGGCGCCGCGATCCGGTTGAAGCGCGCGGGATCAATGCCGTTTTCCGGAATATAGAGTGTCTTGCCTTCATGCTCCGTCGGGATTTCCGTCGCGGTGTGATGCGAGCCGGCGAGGATGGCGGCGGCCTGACGCAGCGTGGCCCTGCGTCCGGGCAGAAGTTTGTAGGCGGAGCGAGTGTAGCTCAGCCATTCCTTCTCTGCGCGGCGTTCTGCGTCGAAACCCTTGGGCCAGGGCACGCCGCCATTGAGCGGCCCAAGGACGAAAGGCACACCCGCCTGCGCGCATTTCCCAGCCAGAGACGAGGAAATCGTCGGCGACAGCGGTGTGATGCGATGCACGATGTCATACGCGCCGCGCCGGATGGCCGCGCCGAAGGTCTTCCAGACGAGCCGCTCGAAATGCGGATAGCTGATCGCATTGATCGCCTGAACCACGGTCCAGCCCTTGCCCTCGCCCATGCGCAGCCGTTCGGCAAGGTGCCACATCGGGCGGGCGAAGGCTTCGGAATCGATGGCGGTGAAATCCTGCCCTTCGATCAGCCCCGCGCGCAGGAAGGCCTCGCGGTTGCGGATCTGCGTGACAATGTGCACATCGGCCACCGACCGCAGCGCACTGGCCAGCGACCAGCCGACAAGGGGGACACTGACCCACTCGGGGTTCGCCGCTTCGGCGATGGCCAGAACGCGCGGGCGTGCCATTACATCACCGATTGCCAGTGAAGTTTCGACGAATGCAGCCGGATTTTCAGGCGCGCGGCGCGGAGCTGTTCGGCATAGCCCGTCAACGCCCCCGCGATCAGCCATGTCAGCGGCGTCAGCGTGGCGTTGGGCAGCATGTCGGCGAGGTTGATGGCGAGGATCAGCGACAGCGGCGCGATGAAGGGCGAAATGGCGTCTCTGCGGCTTGGGATTGCCTCGCGCCAGAGCAGGATCAGCGGCCAGAGCAGCAGACCGAATTCGGCGAGGAACCCAACCCAGCCATAGGTGCCGATCAGGATGATCCAGCGTCCGTCCGTGACCGTCAGGATATTGCCCGACACCGGATCGAGGATGTGGTTGCGCCCCCAGCTGCCCCAGCCGAAAATCGGTTTGATATAAGCCCGATCGAGCAGTGTCTGCTCATTGTCGAAACGGAATTCGAGGCTGCGGGCGCGCTCTGGTTCGTAGGCGGTGATGGCAGAGAGAAGGCGCTCCTCCGGGATGAGGTTCACCCCCTTCATCACCGGGTAACAGACCGCAAGCGCCCCGATTACGATGGCGATCCGGATCTGCATCAGGTGGCTGAGCAGGAGCACCGCAGGCACGAGCAAGAGGGCAAACAGCAGCGCGCCAAAAGATTTAGCCAGCACGAGGATCAGCGAGAGGTAAAGCGCGGCAGCGAGCAGTTTCATGCGGCTTGCCTGATCGTCCATCCGCCAGAGCGCCCATGCGGATACAACGGAGGTCATGATGAAGAAAGCAACCCAAAGCCCGTGGTAGAGGAATACAACGGGACGATAGCCGCCGCTGCGGATGCTTTGTCCGAAGAGGTGTTGATAATAGCCATAGACCCAGAGGTTCAACTGCGGAGACAGGCGCATTTCGATGAGCATGAACAGCGAATAGACCAGTCCGCCGATCATCAGGGCCACCATCAGATCCCGCTGCGCGCCGCCGCTGGCAAGATGCTGCCGGGCAAGCAGGAACGGCAGGATCAGCAGCGATTGCTGGACGATCAGCGCGGCGGCGTCCTTGAGCGTCAGCCCGGGCAGGCCGACCTGACCGAAAAAGACCGGCTCTTCGTTGGTCAGCACGGTCATCACCGGCGACAGGATGAAGATCAGCAGCAGCGCCCGCCCGACCCAGGACACCGGCAGCAGCGACGCCTGCTGCGGTCCATTGCGCCAGAGCAGAAAGACAAAGGCCGCGACCGCCGGGATGTTGTGCTTGTTCAGCGGCGGAATCAGCGGCAGATCGAAGGCGGCGGGCGGCTCTGGAAGAAAGAGATAGCCCAGCATGACAGACCAGATCAGCGCACGCTCGCGCGGCAGCCGCAGGAAAAGCAGCACCGTCACGATGGGCCAGATGGCCAGCGCGAGAAAGGCGACAGGATTGGGCATCGGAGCCTTCGGATTGCGGGCGGCGCGGAGCCGGATAACGTCAACCCTAATGAGCGCCTGCGGCAATGTCGCGTCCACATTGGGCCGAAAGCGTGAAATCGGAAACAAAGCCGCCACAGTTGGGCCGATTGAGCTCAAACACGGGCTTTTGCCCCAGTTTCGCCGCATTTCCCCGGCAGTCAGGCGGCTTGAAAAAGCGGGGGCGCTTATGAGTGAGGACAGGCTGCGGATCGCATATCTGTGTGATATGTCTCCGCTAAATCGGAACCTGTATTCGGGTGGCAATGCCCGGATTTACGATTCGCTGCGCAAGCACGCGGGTGAGGTGACGATCCTGTCGCACAGTTGGCATGGTGCCGAGCTGTTGCGCCGCCTCATTCACAAAATGCCCGATCCCGTCAATCTGCGCCTGCGGTGGCGGATGCATCTGGCGTTGTCGCGCGTGATTGCGCGCGGGCTTCAGCGGGAGCTGGCCCGGGGTCCGTATGATGTGCTGTTCTGCGCCTATTCGTTTCAATCAATGTGCCATGTCACACCGCCCGGCCCGATGGTCACGGCCTACACCTCGGACGCCACGCAAACCACGTATCGGATGTCGGAAATCGGTGAGTTCCACAAATCTTGGCTGCGCATCGGGCGGCGGCTTGATGGGTGGGTGGAGCGGTGTGAGCAAGAGACCTTTCGCAACACCGATCTTTTGCTGTGGCCGTCCCGGTGGCAAAAGGATCTGGCCGATCAACGCTATGGGCTTGGCGAGGCGCGCTCGAAGCTCGTGCCGTGGGGGGCCAACCTCGATACGCCGCCCCCGCCCTTCAGCCGCACCGAGATTCATCACAACCGGCCCGTGCGCCTGTTGATGATCGGGCGTGACTGGTTTGCCAAAGGCGGGCCGATTGCCTTTGATTGCATGAAGGAATTGCGCGCGCGGGGGGTCGACGCGCGGCTTACTGTCATTGGCTGCGTGCCACCAGATTTTCATGTAAACGAATGGGTTACGGTCCATCCCCAGCTTGACAAGGCCGATCCGGCGGATCTTGAACATTTCAACGCGGAGCTCACGCGGGCGCATTTTCTGGTTCAGCCATCCTACGAAAGCTATGGGTTCGCGTTTTGCGAGGCGTCGGCCTTTGGGTTGCCGTCCCTGTGCCTTCGGGTGGGCGGTGTGCCGATCCGCAACGGGGTGAATGGCTATGCCTTGCCGGCCGGATCGGGCCCGACCGAATTCGCCGATAAGGTGATGTCCTACGTCGACGCGCCAAAGGACTATATCGCGCTGACGATTTCCGCACACCGCGAGTATAAAGAGAGCCTGAACTGGGATGCGTGGGGGCAATCGGTGGCAGGGTTGCTGCGCGAAGCCGTGGCGATTAAGCGAGCCGAAGCCTAGCCGATCAGGCGCGATTGCAGCCACAGGATCGAGGGGTATGCGCCAAGCCAGATCCAGAAAAACCGGTTGAGCCCAAAAAGGCAGGCATTGGCGAAATGGAAGGCGGCGGTCAGCGTGAGCGCAGCCATCAATGCCAGCGGATGCAGAAGCGCCAGCGGAAAGGCAAGTTCCAGAAGCATCACGGCCCAGCCCCCGAGCCAAAGCATGCGCGGGCGATGGGCCAGCGCGCGCAGCCCCTCGCTCACCGGGTAGGCGGAAAAGCGGAACACATCCGCCAGCGCCCGCCCGCTGCGCCACTCGGGATTGATGACCTTGATCCAGCCGGAGACGAAATAGGACAGCATGAGCTGCGCCCCGAGGTAGGCAAAGGCCAGCTCGGCATAGCGTTCGGGAGCGAGGCGGGCGGCGGTCAGGCAGGTGAGGATGAGCAGGGTCATCTTGTCGCTGCCGCCGTTGTATGGCCCCTGAAAGCGGTGCAGCAGAGCGAGGCTCGTTGCAAACAGACAGGCCAGCGCCGCCCCCGGCATGAGGCCCATGAGCAGCCACAGACAAAGCGCAATGCGCAGCAGAAACATCCACGTGCCGCGCCGTTCGGTGGCGCGGTGCTCAAGGCTCTGCTGGATGATCGCCAGCGCCATCAGGCATTCGGTCAGGCGCAGGGCTGTGTCAAAACTCATGCGCGGGCACCGGGATTGGCGGGCTTTCGTATTCGATGAATTTGCCGATTTGCGCCCCGTCGCGGGCGACGAAGACCAGCCGGAATTCCAGCGTCGCGCCTGGTGCGGCGTGGCTGAGGCGGATCAGCCGTGTGCTCAGCTCCGCAAGCGCGTGATCGGCCTGCTCCGGGTCCGCGACCAATCGTTCCGACAGGCTGACCAGAAATAGCTGTTCGTTCCAGCGCGGGTTCCAGAGCATCCGGCGCAGCATGCGCGCGGGGCCTATTTGGCGCGGGCGATGCTGGCATTCCGACCACGGTGCGCCGTCCAGACGGTATTCGATACGCGGGCTGGGCGCGACGGTCTTGAAAAAGCGCCACGACGGGATCAGCGCAGGTAGGAGCAGAGAGAGGACGTTCGGCATTCCGGATTCTCCCGAAAGGATTCCGCAGGGTGTAAGCAAAGGGGTTTAACCGGCGGTTTCCGGCGCGCGGATATTTGGACATAATCGGGTGCCTCAACTGGCCCTATCCGGGGCGGGCCACAGAGCCTACGATGCATCGCAAAGCGCCCCGTGCGAGGGCGGTGCCATTCAGGGAATCCGAGCGATGAAAATGACCACCGAAGAAGCCTTCGTGAAGGTGCTGCAACGCCATGGCATTGAACATGCCTTTGGTATCATCGGTTCTGCCTTCATGCCGATCTCGGATCTTTTCCCGAAGGCGGGGATCATGTTCTGGGATTGTGCGCATGAAGGCTCCGGCGGGATGATGGCCGATGGCTATACGCGCGCTTCGGGTAAAATGAGCATGATGATCGCGCAGAACGGCCCCGGGATTACCAACTTCGTCACGGCGGTCAAGACGGCCTACTGGAACCACACGCCGCTGCTGTTGGTGACGCCGCAGGCCGCGAACAAGACCATCGGGCAGGGCGGCTTTCAGGAAGTCGAGCAGATGGCACTGTTCAAGGATATGGTCGCCTATCAGGAAGAGGTGCGCGATCCCTCCCGGGTGGCCGAGGTGCTGACGCGGGTGATCTCCAAGGCGAAACAGGCCAGCGCTCCGGCACAGATCAACATGCCGCGCGATTACTGGACCCAGATCGTCGATATCGACATCCCCGAGCCGATCGAATTCGAGCGCTCCTCCGGCGGGGAGAATTCCGTGGCTGAGGCGGCGGCGCTGCTGTCTTCGGCAAGGAACCCGGTGATCCTCAATGGGGCGGGCGTCGTGCTGTCGAAGGGTGGCATCGCGGCGAGCATGGATCTGGCCGAGCGGCTGGAGGCGCCGGTCTGCGTGGGCTACCAGCACAACGATGCGTTTCCGGGCGGGCATCCGCTGTTTGCGGGGCCGTTGGGCTACAATGGCTCGAAGGCAGGCATGGAGCTGATCAGGGAGGCCGACGTGGTGCTGTGCCTCGGCACCCGGCTCAACCCGTTTTCGACGCTGCCGGGCTATGGCATGGACTACTGGCCCGCGCAGGCAAAGATCATTCAGGTGGATATCAACCCCGACCGCATCGGCCTGACCAAGAAGATCAGCGTCGGCATCGTCGGGGATGCGGCGAAGGTGGCGAAGGGCATCCTGCGGCAGTTGTCCGAGGACGCGGGCGAGGCCGGGCGCGCAGAGCGCAAGGCGAAGATCGCCGAGACGAAATCGCGCTGGGCGCAGCAGTTGACCGAAATGACCCATGAGGACGATGATCCCGGCACCACGTGGAACGAACGCGCCCGTGCGGACAAGCCCGACTGGATGAGCCCGCGCATGGCGTGGCGCGCGATCCAGAGCGCGCTGCCGCGCAATGCGATCATTTCCTCCGACATCGGCAACAACTGTGCCATCGGCAACGCCTATCCGTCGTTTGACGAGCCGCGAAAGTACCTCGCGCCGGGGCTTTTCGGACCGTGCGGCTATGGCCTGCCCGCCATCATCGGCGCCAAGATCGGCTGCCCGGATGTGCCGGTCGTGGGTTTTGCCGGGGACGGGGCGTTCGGGATTTCGGTGACGGAGCTGACGGCGATCGGCCGCGAGGAATGGCCCGCGATCACGCAGGTGGTGTTCCGAAACTACCAATGGGGCGCGGAAAAGCGGAACTCGACGCTGTGGTATGACGACAACTTCGTCGGCACGGAGCTGGACGACGGCGTGTCCTATGCGGCCATCGCGCAGGCCTGTGGGCTGAAGGGTGTGCAGGCGAAGACGATGGACGCGCTGACCGCCGCGCTGGCCCAGGCGGTGAAGGATCAGATGGAGCACGGCGTGACCACGCTGATCGAGGCGCTGATCAATCAGGAGCTTGGCGAACCCTTCCGCCGCGACGCGATGAAAAAGCCCAATGTCGTGGCTGGGATCGACCCTGCGGATATGCGCAAGCAAGTGGTCTGAGCGCGCCAAGACCCGTGCAGAGACTTTTGGTCCCCTAGCCCAGCGCGGCGGTCACCGCCGTCGCCGCCACGATATCCGCCACCGTTGCCCCGCGCGAGAGATCGCAGACGGGTTTGCGGAAGCCTTGCAGGATCGGCCCAAGCGCCTGCGCGCCCGCCAGTTCCTGCGCCAACTTGTAGGCGATGTTGCCTGCGTCCAGAGACGGGAAGATCAGCACGTTGGCATTGCCCTCGCCCATCCCCTTCTTTGTCGCAACGCGCGGGTTCAGCGCCGCGTCCGCCTGGATCGGGCCGGGAAAGCCGGTGAGTCGGGCAGCGGCGCGGACAGTCTCGACGCTTGCGCCGGCGCCGGAGGTTCCGGTCGAGAAGCTGAGCAGGGCCGGTCGCGCCGTGCCGAGCAGGGCCATGGCGGACGCATGGGAGGCAACCGCGATCGAGGCGAGCGCCTCTTCATCCGGGGCCACGGTCACGGCGCAATCTGCAAAAAGCATCTCGCGCCCGTCCGGGAACAGCATCAGGAAGAAGCTCGACGGGACGGTGACGCCCTCGGCAAGGCCGATCCCGATGCTGGCCGCTTCGATCACGCGGCGGGTGGGGCTGTCGGCTCCGGCGACCATGCAGTCGGCTTCGCCCGCGGCGACCATGGCGGCGGCGCGGAACAGCGGTTTCGTCAGCATCCTTCGGGCAATGCCCTCTTTCATGCCCCGCGCCTCTGTCAGCGCGCGCAGCTGCGCCTCTGACGGCTCGGACAGGGGCAGCGGCTCCGCAAGTCCTTCGGCCCTCAGCCGGGCGCTGGCCTCGGCCACGCGCGGGTCGTCCATTTCCGGAAAGACCACGCGGGGGCGCCGCGCGCGCGCCGCCTCCATCAACTGTTCCAGAACCGCCATGACACCCCTCCGTTTGCGAAAGGCACCATGATGAGCGATGACGTGAAGATCAACCGTGGCCTCAAGGGCATTTACTTCGAACGCTCCGGCGTGAGCCATATCGACGGGGCGGCGGGGGAGCTGCTCTATCGCGGGTACACGATCCACGATCTGGCCGAGCAGTCGACCTTCGAGGAGGTGTGTTACCTGCTGATCCATGGCGATTTGCCGGATGCGGCACAGCTTGCGGATTTCGATGCCCGGATGAAGGCGGCGCGGCAGTTGCCCGATGCGATCCATGACGTGATCCACGCCACGAAGGACGGCCATCCGATGGATGTTCTGCGCACCTGCGTGTCGGCCCTGGCGACGTTGGAGCCGGGGAGCACGGAGAAGGGCGAAGATGGCTTCTTGCGCAATGGCATTCGCCTGACCTCGCAGGTGCCCATGATCATCGCGGCGCATGAGGCAATCCGCAACGGGCGCGCACCAGTGCCCGCAGACCCGGAGTTGAGCCACGCGGCAAACTGGCTCTGGATGCTCAAGGGGGAAAGGCCCAGCGCCAATGCCGCGCGTCTGGCCGATGTGGATTTCATCCTGCACGCGGAGCATGGCGCGAATGCGTCGAGCTTTGCCGCGCGGGTGACCGTGGGCACAGAAGCCACCCTGCATGGGGCGATGGTCACGGCGCTCAGCACGCTGGCCGGACCCGCCCATGGTGGCGCGGCTGAGGACGTGATGAAAATGGTGCGCGAGATTGGCACCCCCGAGAACGCCGCCGCCTACGTGAAGGAAAAGCGCGCGGGTCGCGAGGCGGTGACCGGCTTTGGCCATCGGGTCTATCGCGCCGAGGACCCGCGCGCCCGGCACATGCGCGACGGGGTGCGGAAACTGGGTGAAGAGATGGGCGCGCCGGAGTGGTACGAGATCCTGCAGGCGGTGGTGGAAGCGATGAAGCCCTACGCCCGCCACGGCCTCAATGTGAACGTCGATTTCTACTCTGGCGTGATCTACCAATTGCACGGCATTCCCATGGACCTTTACGTGCCGATCTTTGCCATCGGGCGGATGCCCGGCTGGCTTGTCCAATGTCTGGAACAACAACGCCAGAACATCCTGATCCGGCCTTTGACCCTGTACAACGGACCGGAAAAACGGCCCTATATACCGATGGCGCAGAGATGATGGTTCGCATTCTGGCGCGAGGGGCGGGAAATTTCTCTGAAATCCTTGCGAAGCGATAAAATTGATATACGAATGATACACCTTGCGCAGACTTGCGCCCGACACGAAGGACAAGGATGGCCCAGCCTGATCTGAACACATCGCCGGAGGTCTCGGACGAGGTGCGCAAGACGACCTGCTACATGTGCGCCTGCCGGTGCGGGATCAACGTCCACATGAAAGGCGGCAAGGTTGCCTATATCGAGGGCAACCGCGATCATCCTGTGAACAAGGGCGTGCTCTGCGCCAAGGGCAGCGCCGGGATCATGCAGCACAACGCGCCCTCGCGTCTGCGCGCGCCCCTGCGGCGCGTCGGGCCGCGTGGGTCCGGGCAATTCGAGGAAATCAGCTGGGAAGACGCGCTGGAAACGGCGGAGTCGTGGATGAAACCCCTGCGTGAAACCGCGCCGGAAAAGCTGGCCTTTTTCACCGGGCGGGATCAGAGCCAGTCGTTCACCGGCTATTGGGCGCAGCAGTTCGGCACGCCGAATTTCGCCGCGCATGGCGGATTTTGCAGCGTCAATATGGCGGCGGCGGGCATCTACACCATGGGCGGGGCGTTCTGGGAGTTCGGCAGCCCGGATTGGGATCGGACCAAGCTGTTCATGCTGTTTGGCGTTGCCGAGGATCACGACAGCAACCCGATCAAGATCGGTTTGGGCAAGCTGAAGGAACGCGGCGCGACGGTGATCGGGGTGAACCCCATTCGCTCGGGGTATAACGCGATTGCCGATGAATGGGTGGGAATCCGGCCGGGCACCGACGGGCTGTTCATCCTGTCGTTGATCCATTGCCTGTTGAAGGCCGGGAAAATCGACCTGTCCTATCTCGCGCGGTTCACCAACGCGCCGTTCATTCTCGACAGTGATCCGAAGTCCGAGGGCTACGGACTGGCGCTGCGCGATGAAGACGGCAAACCGCAGGTGATCGACCGCCGCACCGGCAGGCTCGCTCCCTGGGACGGGCAGGGCGTACAGCCGGACCTGACCGGGCATTTTCGCAAGGCTGGCGTGACCCATGCCTCGGTGATGCACCGGATCGTCGAGCGCTACATGGACGCGCAATACAGCCCGGATGTGGTGGGGCCGAAAACCGGCCTGACCCCGGAGCGTATCCGCCGGATCGCGGCGGAACTGGCGCGGGTGGCCTTTGACGAGGCGATCGTGCTGGATCAGCCCTGGACCGACTTCCGGGGCGAGCGCCACGAACAGATGATCGGCCGCCCGGTCAGCTTCCATGCCATGCGCGGTGTCTCGGCGCATTCGAACGGGTTTCAGACCTGTCGGGCGCTGCACATTCTGCAAATTCTTCTGGGGTCGGTGGAAACGCCGGGCGGGATGCGCTTCAAGCCGCCCTATCCCAAACCCGCGCACGCCCATCCCAAACCGCATTTCAAAGTCACGCCGGGCCAGCCGCTCGATGGTCCGCATCTGGGCTATCCGCAGGGGCCCGCCGACTTGGCGCTGGACCCGGCCGGCCAGCCGATCCGCATCGACAAGGCCTTTACCTGGGAAAACCCGCTGAGCGTCCATGGCCTCATGCACATGGTGATCTCAAACGCCCACGCCGGGGACCCGTACAAGATCGACACGCTTTTCCTCTACATGGCGAACATGGCGTGGAATTCGTCGATGAACACCCGCAAGGTCATGGAAATGCTGACCGATACCGATGAGGACGGGGAGTACGTCATTCCCCGGATCATCTACTCCGATGCCTATAGCTCCGAGATGGTTGCCTATGCCGACCTGATCCTGCCCGATACGACATACCTGGAGCGGCACGATTGCATTTCGCTGCTCGACCGGCCGATCTCCGAGCCGGACGCGGCGGGTGATGCCATCCGCTGGCCGGTGGTGAAGCCGGACCGCGATGTGCGCGGGTTTCAATCGGTGCTGATCGACCTCGGGGCGCGGCTCGGGCTTCCGGGGTTCGTGGATGAGGACGGCGCGCCGCTCTACGCGGATTATGCCGATTACATCCAGAGCCATCAGCGCAAGCCGGGCATAGGGCCGCTTGCGGGCTGGCGGATGGGCGACAAGGGGCTGACCCACGGGCGTGGCGCGCCAAACTCGGCACAGCTCGACAGCTATATCGCCAACGGCGGCTTTGCCAGTTTTCACATCCCGGAGGCGGCCCGGTTCTACAAACCATGGAACAGCGCCTATCAGGACTGGGCGGTGGAGATGGGCCTGTTCGAGGCGCCCACGCCCTATGTCTTTGAGCTTTACTCCGAACCGCTGCGCCGGTTTCAGGCCGCCGCCGAAGGAACAGGCGCGCATCTGCCTCCAGAGCACCTGCGCGCGCGCATGGCCGTGACCATGGACCCGCTGCCGATCTGGTATGCGCCGCTTTCCGATGCGCACGAAGATCCGGCGGGCTTTCCGGTGCACGCGCTGACGCAGCGCCCGATGGCGATGTATCATTCCTGGGGGTCGCAAAATGCCTGGCTGCGGCAGATCCACGGGCGCAACCCGCTCTATCTGCCAACCTACTGGTGGGAGAAACTCGGTTTGCAGGATGGCGATTGGGTCCGCGTCACCTCTTCCCATGGCGAAATCACCGTACCCGCCGCTCATATGGCCGCGCTCAATTCCGATACCGTCTGGACGTGGAATGCCATCGGCAAACGCAAGGGCGCCTGGGCGCTGGACAAGGCTGCGCCGGAGGCGACGAAAGGCTTCCTGCTCAACCACCTGATCCACGAGCTGCTGCCGCCCAAGGGCGACGGGCTGCGCTGGTCCAATTCCGATCCGATCACCGGTCAGGCCGCGTGGTTCGATCTGCGTGTGCGGCTGGAAAAGACCAAGGCCCCGGACGAGGCGCTGCCCGTCTTCGAGGCGCAGCAAAGCCCGGTTCCCCCGGCGCCGGGCGCTTTGGCATGGGAGGTGACAGAATGATGGTCGGTGATTTTCCCGTTCAGGCCATTGTCCCGCCGGTTCGCCCGGGTGCGCATTGTCGCGCTACTGCCTTTGAGCCTGTGCCTGAATCGAACCATGGCCGGGAGGGCGCGGCATGACCCAGCTGCCAGAGCGCACAGAGCGCAAGATGGGTCTGGTGATCGACCTCGATACATGCGTGGGCTGTCATGCCTGCGTGGTGTCCTGCAAGGGCTGGAACACCCAGAATTACGGCGCGCCCCTGTCGGATCAGGAGCCGTATGGCGCCGATCCCACGGGCACTTTCCTCAACCGCGTGCACAGCTATGAGGTGCAGCCAGAGGAGGGCGCCGCCCAGCTGGTGCATTTCCCGCGGTCCTGCCTGCACTGCGAAGACGCTCCTTGTGTGACGGTCTGTCCCACGGGGGCGAGCTACAAACGGGTGGAGGACGGCATCGTTCTGGTGAATGAAAGCGATTGCATCGGCTGCGGGCTCTGCGCCTGGGCCTGTCCCTACGGCGCGCGCGAGCTGGATCTCGCGGAGGGCGTGATGAAGAAATGCACCCTCTGCGTCGATCGCATCTACAACGAAAACCTGCCCGAAGAGGACCGCGTTCCGGCCTGCGTGCGCAGCTGCCCGGCAGGCGCGCGGCATTTCGGGGATCTCGGCGATCCGGGCAGCGACGTCAGCCAGCTGGTGGCGGAGCGCGGCGGCGTGGATCTGATGCCGGAACAGGGCACGAAGCCGGTCAACAAATACCTGCCGCCCCGGCCCAAGGACCGCTGGGAGGGCGAGGTCGATGTGTTGGCCCCCTTCCTTGAGCCGGTCGCAGAAGAGCCGCGCGGGCTGCTGCGCTGGATCGACAAAGCGCTGGAGAAGCTATGACACTGCGGCCACCCGAGACAATGATCCGACACTCTGTAGGGCGGGGCTTTGCCCCGCACGCCGGACGAAAGGCGGCCTGATGCATCCGGCCCCGTCAATCATCGCCTTCACCACGCTCTCGGGGCTCGGCTTTGGCTTGCTGGTCTGGCTCGGGATCGACCCGGACCCGCCCACCGGTCTTGTCGGCTTTGCGTTCTTCGCCATCGCCTTTGCGCTGTCGGGCGGCGGGCTGTTGTTCTCAGCCTTCCACCTGGGCCGCAAGGAGCGGGCGCTCAAGGCGTTCACCCAGTGGCGCAGCAGCTGGCTCTCACGCGAGGCCTGGGCCGCGGCTGGCGCGCTGGGCGTGTCGGGGCTTTATGCGTTGGCGCTGGTGGTCTTCGGTGCGCACATTGCGCCGATCGGCTGGCTCTCTGCCTTGCTATGCCTCGTCACGGTCTTTGCCACATCGATGATCTATGCGCAGCTCAGGACCGTACCGCGCTGGCATCACTGGAGCACGCCCGCGCTGTTTCTTCTGCTCTCCGTCTCGGGTGGGGCCTTGCTGTCGGGGCGGATTGTCGAAGGCGGCGTTGGTCTGGCTCTTGCGGGCGCACTGCAACTGTATGTCTGGATCGATGGCGACAGACGGCTTGCCGGGTCCGGCTCGACCCTTGCCACGGCCACGGGCCTTGGTTCCATGGGTGGGACGCTTCGCGCTTTCGAGCCGCCGCATACCGGATCAAATTACGTCATGCGCGAAATGGCCTATCGCGTGGCCCGCAAACATGCGCTGAAACTGCGGGTGATCGCGCTTTTGCTGATGGCAGTCGTGCCGGTGCTCTGCTTGTCGCTGCCCTTCTCGCATATTTTGGCGGCACTGGCCGTGCTGTGCCACATCCTCGGCGTTTTTGCCGCGCGCTGGCTGTTCTTTGCCGAGGCCGAGCACGTCGCTGGGCTCTATTACGGTCGGTGACCGTCTTCTTGCCGCAGAAAAATTTTGCCGGAACAAAATTTTGTGTGGGGGCGCTGCCCCCGTCAGCTTCGCCGACTCCCCCGGAGGTATTTGGAAAGAGAAGAAGCAGGGTGCGGGGGGTCAGTTTGCGGCATCCAGCATCGGCGGCCAGGGACGTTTGTCTTCGGCGGTGATCCACGCCTTGATCCACTCGGGCAGCTCCGGTGAGGCCACGTCCTGTTGCATCGCGTGCATGATGCGGTCCGTGGTCACGATGCCCTTGCTGTCGGTGATCGCGGAGCGATAGACCGCGTGGCTGGTGCATTCGCCGTCTTTCCACATGGACTGTTCGAGATAGACGAAGCGGTGATCCCATCCCGTCACCCGGCTCAGCATCCTGACCTTGTCGAACATTCTCACGCGGCGGCGGTAGCGGACCACCGATCCGGCGATTGTCAGGCCCCAGCGTTGCTGTTTCAGTACGTCCAGAAGCCCGCTGCGCTCGGCCATGGGAATACGTCCGAGGTCATAGATCGTCAGGGTCCGCCCGTTGTTCAGTTCCATCCACATGTCGAGATCCCAGGGCATGCAGCGGTGGTGGCTGACATGAGTGTCGAGAAGGCCCATGCGCGACGCGCGGCGGGCAAAATACATGTCCTTGTACAGGCGGAAGAACGGATACATCGGCGGCTCCTTGTGATTGGCCGCCGTGGTGCGCCGGTGGCAACCGCGCGTCAACCACGACCTTGCGTCCCGTCTTGCCCTTTCGGCAGCGAATGCTTAGGTCTTGCGCGGTCTTAACGAAACTATCGAAACGCAAGGGGCGTATGATGCAGTCGCTGTTCCAAATCCTGATGCTGATCCTCGACATCGTCTGGTTCTTCATCATTGCCCACGTCATCATGAGCTGGCTGATTAATTTCCAGGTGCTGAACCTGCGGCAGCCGATCGTGGCGCAGATCTGGGACGGGTTGAACCGTATTCTCGATCCGGTCTACTCGCGGATCCGCACGATCCTGCCGGCCATGGGCGGTCTTGATCTTGCGCCGCTTGTCGCTCTGGTTGCGGTTTATGCGATCCGGATCATCCTCGCCAACAACGCCGGGGTCTTCTACGGCTACTGACGGTCTTCGGGCAATCGGCTGAAATCGGACGGGCGCGCGGCAAAGGCGGTCAGTCGGGGCTTGATTCACCGAATCTTAGTGTGTGATTGTCGGGAATAGAGCAGATCTAGTAATAATCGGCAGGTCCCATGCCCCGCGACGCCGCGCCCGCCGAGGCGCTTCTCAAGGATGTTTTCGGCTTTGACGGGTTCCGCCCGGGTCAGGGCGAGATCGTCGACGCCGTCGCGACGGGACGGAACGTGCTTGCCATCATGCCCACGGGGGGTGGCAAATCCCTCTGTTTTCAACTGCCTGCCTTGATACGGGGCGGGGTGACGGTGGTCATCTCACCGCTCATCGCGTTGATGCGCGATCAGGTGCGCGGGCTGCGCGAGGCCGGTGTCGCCGCCGGGGCCCTGACCTCCGGCAACACCCCCGAAGAGACCGACGCGGTCTGGGACATGCTGCAGAATGGCTCGCTCAAGCTGCTCTACCTTGCACCCGAACGGCTTGCCAATACCGGCACACAGCGGATGCTGTCGCAGGCCGGTGTCTCCCTGATCGCGGTGGACGAAGCGCATTGCGTCAGCCAGTGGGGCCATGATTTCCGGCCTGATTACCTGCGCATCGGGGAGCTGCGCCGCGCGTTGGACGTGCCGCTGGCCGCCTTCACCGCCACGGCGGATGCCGAAACGCAGGAAGAGATCGTCACGCGGCTGTTCGATGGCCAGCAACCGGAGACCTTCCTGCGCGGCTTTGACCGGCCCAACATTCACCTCGCCTTTCAACCCAAGGACGGCCCGCGTCAGCAGATCCTGAGCTTTGCCAAGGCCCGCAAGGGGCAGTCCGGCATCGTCTATTGCGGCACTCGCGCCAAGACCCAGACCCTAGCGCAGGCTTTGGCGGAGGCGGGGCATTCGGCCTGCTATTACCACGGCGGGATGGAGGCGCAGGATCGCCGCGCAGTGGAGGAACGGTTTGCCACGGAGGACGGGCTGATCGTCGTGGCGACGGTGGCCTTTGGCATGGGCGTGGACAAGCCGGACATCCGCTGGGTCGCTCACGCGGATCTGCCCAAGAGCATCGAGGCCTACTACCAGGAAATCGGCCGCGCCGGGCGGGACGGCGCCCCGGCGGAAACGCTGACGTTGTTCGGTCCGGATGACATCCGCCTGCGCCGCTCGCAAATCGACGAGGGCAATGCACCGCCAGAGCGGCGCGATGCGGATCACGGACGGCTCAATGCGCTGCTCGGGCTGGCGGAGGCGTTGGGCTGCCGCAGGCAGGCCCTGCTGAAATACTTCGGTGAGGTGGCGGAGCCCTGCGGCAATTGCGACCTCTGCGACACCCCGCCAGAGCTGTTCGACGGCACCGAGGCGGTGCGCAAGGCGCTGTCCGCTGCGCTCAGGACGGGCGAATCCTTTGGTGCGGGCCACTTGATCGACATTCTCATGGGCAAGGACACTAACAAGATCCGCCAGCGCGGCCACGACGGGCTGCCCACATTCGGCGTGGGAAAAGATCTGTCCAAGGGGCAATGGCAGGCGGTGTTCCGGCAGATGATGGGCCGCGACCTGATGCGGCCCGATGCGGAGCGTCACGGTGCGTTGGTGATGACGGAAGGGGCGCGGCCCTTGCTGCGCGGCGAGGAGACGATCCAGCTTCGCATGGACACGATCGTCCGCAGCGCAGAGCGCCGCCCGGCGGTCAAGGCGCTGGTTTCCGAGGAAGACGCGCCGCTGTTCTCGGCGCTCAAGGCCAAGCGCACGGCGCTGGCGCGGGACGCGCAGATGCCGCCCTACATGATCTTCCCGGACCGCACCCTGATCGAAATGGCAGAGCGGCGTCCCGCCAACCTCGATCAGATGGCGCAGGTCAACGGCGTCGGCGCGACGAAACTGGAGCGCTATGGCAATGCCTTCCTCGAAGTCATCAACGGCAGTGTCGAAGAGCTGCACCCGACGCGGCGCAAGCTGGCCGGGCGCAACGCCGGCACGCTCTACGACGCCCTGATGGAGGCGCAGGCGCAGCTGATGCGCGGGCCGGAGGGCGTGGACAAGCCGCTGTCCTGCTCGGCGTCCCAACTGGCCAAAATCGCGGAACAGCGCCCGGATTGCGATTCCTCCATGGAGCGGCTGCTCGGCGAGAAGAAAGCCGAGCGTTTTGGTGCGGCTTTCCTTGAGGTTCTGCGGGAGGCGGGCTAGATCCTGCGCTGAACCAAGACGGGGGATGCCATGCTGATCGTGATTTCGCCGGCCAAGCGGCTGGACTGGAGCGAGCGGTCGGTCGAGATGACCGAGCCGGATTTCCTCAAGGAGGCCGGGAGCCTCGCGCGCACCGCGCGGAATCTGCCGCTCAAGGATCTCAAGGCGCTGATGAGCCTGTCCGATGACCTCGCCAAACTCAACCGCGACCGCTTCAAGGCTTACACCGATGCGCCGGGCCCCGAGGACCTGCGCCCCGCCGCGCTGGCCTTTGCCGGGGATACCTACATGGGACTGGAGGCAGGCTCGCTCGACGCTGCGGAACTGGCGTGGGCGCAGGAGCATTTGCGAATCCTGTCGGGGCTTTACGGTCTGCTCAGGCCGCTGGACGGCATCCAGGCCTACCGGCTGGAGATGGGGTCACGGCTGAAGACGCGGCGCGGCGCAAACTTGTATGACTACTGGCGTGACGAGATCGCCAAAGCATTGAATGCACAGGGCGAAACCCTTGGCACGGATGTGCTGATCAACTGCGCCAGCCAGGAATACTTCGGCGCGGTGCCCGCGAAACCGCTGACCCTGCGGGTCATCACCCCGCAGTTCATGGAAGAGAAAAACGGCACGCCGAAGATCGTCAGCTTCTTTGCCAAACGGGCGCGGGGGGCCATGGCGCGCTATATCGTACAGCATCGCCTGACCGATCCGGCCGGTCTGCTTGATTTCGATAGCGGCGGCTACGCATATCGCGCCGATCTGTCGGAGCCGGACAAGCCGGTCTTCACCCGCGCCGCCACGACCGCCTCCTGAGGCGTCAGGAGGCTTTGGCCTTCATGATCTGGCGGCGGTAAAAGCGGATTTTCTCACCAAGTTCGGCCTTGCGCAGCGGCTTGGTCAGGTAATCGTCCAGACCGGCCTCAAGGATGGTTTCACGGTCTCCGGCCATGGCGTGCGCGGTGACCGCGATGATCGGCACCCGCCCGCTGGCGGTCTCGAGCGCCCGGATCTCGCGGGTTGCCTGCTTGCCGTCCATGACGGGCATGGAAATGTCCATGAACACGAGATCCGGTTTCTGCTCCTTGTAGGCATCGACCGCTTCCACGCCATTGTTGGCGAACCGAAGCGAGACGTTGAACGCCGCCGCCATCTTGCGGAACACCAGTTGGTTGGTCTTGTTGTCCTCCGCAACGAGCACGTCCAGCGGGTCGGACCTGTCGTCTCCCATGATCGGCTCGATGGTGATCGGAGTGGCCGGTTCCGACTCGGACAGGGTTTTCGGCTCCGCGAGCTTGACGGTTTCAAGGGCAGAGAAAAGCTGCCGCCGGGTCGGAGGCTTTTGCAGCACCACATGCACTGCCTCCCGCTGCGGTTTCGAAATCTGGGTCGGGTTGTCCGCCATCAGGATAACCGGAACCGGGTGGCGCGAATTCTGGATATGGGCGGCCAGCTCATGCCCCTGCATGTCGGGCAGGTCCTCCTCCGCGATGATCAGATCGGGCGCATCGGCGATCCGGTCGATCGCCTCGGAGCCTGTCGTGCAGAATTCCGTTGTGAGCCCCAGAATATCGAGCTGTTTGGACAGGATCACCCGGTTGGCGCTGTGATCGTCCACCACCAGGACCCGCCGCAGCCTCGCGGGCAGGGCGGCGCGCTCATAGGTGGCCGGCTCATCCGGGAGCAGCATGATGCGCATGCCGAAACAGCTTCCCTTGCCAAGCTCGGAGTCGACCCAGACCTCGCCATCCATCAGTTCAACAAGCCGCTTTGTGATGGCAAGGCCAAGGCCGGTCCCCTCGAACTTGCGATTCCGCTCGTCCTCGACCTGATTGAACTCGCCAAAGACATGCTCGACCTTGTCCTTCGGGATACCGATGCCGGTGTCCTCTACGGTGATGTGAATGGCCGACGGGCCGTCGTCCGCCACCATGCCGACCACCCGCACCAGGACATGCCCCTCCACGGTAAATTTGACCGCATTGCCCATCAGGTTGGTCAGGATCTGCCGAAGCCGTCCCGGATCGCCGATAAACCGGGTGGGCAGGAACATGTCGAAATCCACCAGAATCTGGATGTCCTTGTCCCGGGCGGTGGGTTGCAGAAGCATCACCACCTCGTGAATGGCCCGTTCCAGATCGAAGGGCTCGGGGTGCAATTCGAGCTTGTCCGCCTCGATCTTCGAATAATCGAGAATGTCGTTGATGATCACCAGGAGCGCTTCACCGGAGGAGCGGATGGTGTCGAGATAAAGCCGCTGTTCCTCGGTCAGGTTGGTTTCCGACATCAGGTCCGCCATGCCGACAACGCCATTCATTGGCGTGCGGATCTCATGGCTCATATTCGCCAGAAAGGCGGATTTGGCGCGATTGGCGGCCTCGGCCCGAACCGTGGCCTCTTTCAGGCGCTGCTGATCCTTCTTTATCTCCGTGATGTCGACGCGCAGGCCGACGCGCCCGCCGCCACGGGTCTCACGTTCGTACACCCGCAGCCAGCGGCCATCATCCAGATGCTGTTCCAGTTCGCGGTCGGCCCGGCGATGGGCTTTCAGCCGCTCCTCAAGCCATTCTTCCTCGCGCCCGGCCGCCTCCTTGTATTGCCCGCGTTCCAGCCCATAGCGCAGAATGTCCTCAAAGCTGGCGCCGGGCACGATGGCCGGGGCGCTGGCGCTGTAAATTTCGCGGTAGGGTTCATTGCACATGAGCAGCCGGTCCTCGTCATCGTAGAGGACAAAGCCATCGGGCAGCTCTTCGATGGCGGACCACATGCGCATCAATTCCGTCAGATCGACGCAGAGCGACACGACCCCGCCATCGGGCGTGCGGCGATCCTGAATCTTGATGAACCGGCCATTCCAAAGGCGCACGGTTTCCGGCGGAATCGGGTTGCTGCCCCAGCGCGCATACATGCGCGACTGCCACTTTTCGCTGGGTTCCCCTTGCAAGTCGACAATGCCTTCCTCTGCGAGGATTTGCAGGATTTCGGCATAGGTGGTGCCGACGTCGACGCTCTCCATGCCATCGAAGACCGAGATATACGCGGGGTTGGCGAGCTCCAGCTGGTTGTGGGCGTTGAACATGGCAAAGCCGTCGCGCACGGTCTTCAACGCCTTCCAAAGCTGATCCTCGACCAGTTCGATCTTCTGTGTGGCTTCGCCAAGCTGGGTGATCACGCGGCGGTTTTCGTCGCGGACTTCCGCTACCTCGGCGCGGGTTTCGGTGATTTCATGGCTGAGCTGGAGGGCGTGAGCACCGAGTTTCTTGTTGGCAGCATGAAGCTCGGCCTGCTTGAGCTCAAGCAGGCGTTCTGCCGCAAGACGGGCGCGTCTTTCTTCGGCCAGGCGCGAGGCCATGGTCATTGTCAGCCCTCCGAAAATTGTGCGCAGTCTTCGCCCTTATGGGTGAATATCCGCTTAAGGTGCGCAAACCCGCTGCTGGGAAGGCGCGCTGCATACCGCTGGCCGGACGCCGTGGCCGAACTTGCCCGGGTATGGTTTTCCGGAGGGTCAGAATCCTTGCAAGTCAGGGGGTCGCGGGTGCACGATGGGCCATTCCTTGCAGGAGCGTTTTCATGCGCCGTTTTCTTCTCGCCGGTCTGCTGGCCGTTGTTTCCATCACCGCCGCGCAGGCACAGGAAATCATCCCGGACCGGCGGCTGGTCGTCACCCGCGATGTTGATTTCTACGGTGCGGATCTCCAGGCGCTGTTCGATACCACGCAGGAGGCCTGCCAGCGGCAATGCCTGAACACCCCGGACTGCAAGGCCTTCACCTTCAACAAACGCTCCAACGCCTGTTTCCCGAAGTCCGACATCACCGACCGACAGCCCTATGAGGGCGCGCTATCGGCGCAGGTTGTCGACACGGATCCCGCGATCCGTGCACTGGCCGAAACCCGCCGGACCGATCTCGAATTCCTGCGTGAGGGTGATCTGGCCAACGCGCTGGACGAGGCGGCAAACCTTGGCGTGCGCCATGGGGGCGGCGAATGGACGGAGCGGCAACTGCTCGATGCGGCGCAAAACAGCCGCGCGCAGGGCAATTTGCGGGATGCCATTCACTGGACCGGGGCGGCACTGGCGCAGTCCGATGCCGTGTCCGGCTGGCTGCAGTACGGGCGCTGGTCTGCGGAACTGGCGGAAACCCTGACCGGCGGGGACCGCCGCAAATACCGCGATCGGGCGTTCCTTGCCTCGGTCAACGGCTACCTGCGCAGCGCGGAAGACAGCCGCCGGGAATCGGCGCTGGTTCTCATGGCCGAGGTGCTGGGGACGCAGGGCCGGGGACGCGACACCATCCCGCCGCTGCGCCTTGCCGAAGGCCTGACCGGCAACCCGGAGGTCACCCGCCTGCTGGACGAAGCCATCAGCAAATACGGTTTTCGCGTTTCCGAACATGCGGTTGAGGCCGACAGCGCCAGCCCCCGCATCTGCGCCGAATTCTCCGAACCGCTGATCCCCGCCGGGCAGGATTATGCGCCCTATGTGCGCCTGCCGGACCCGCGCCTTGCGGTCGAGGCCGACGATCAACGCATTTGCATCAGCGGTGTCGAGCATGGCGGACGTTACACGCTCACCTTCCGTTCTGGTCTGCCTGCCGCCTCCGGCGAAACGCTGGTCAAGGATGTGGAGATCACCGCCTATGTGCGCGACCGCACCCCGGCGGTGTCCTTCCCGGGCCGCGCCTACGTCCTGCCGCGCAGCGCCGATGCCGGGCTGCCGGTGGAGACGGTGAACCTGTCGGAGCTGGATCTGACGCTGCGCCGCGTGTCGGACCGCAACCTGCTCCGCGCCATTCAGGACAGCTATTTCGGCAAGCCGCTCAGCTACTACGAGGAGCAGGCCTTCAGCAACGAGGTGGCCGAAGACATCTGGACCGGCACGGGCGAGGTGGAAAACCGCCTTAATGCCGATGTTCTCACCCGTCTGCCCATGGGCGACGTGGTCGGGGACCTGCCCGCTGGCGTTTATGCGCTGACGGCCGCCGTTCCGGGCAGCGATCCCTATGACAACGACCGGGCAACGCAATGGTTCATCCTGTCGGACATCGGTCTGACCACGATGCAGGGCAATGACGGGCTGACGGTCTTTGCCCGGGGGCTTGGCTCGGCAGAGCCGCTGCAGGGGCTTGAGGTTGCCCTGCTCTCGTCGTCCAACCGTATCCTCGAAACGGCGCAGACCGATGCAGACGGCATGGCGCAATTCGCCCCCGGGCTGATGCGCGGCACCGGCGGCGCACAGCCTGCGCTGGTGACCGCCAAACGCGGCGAGGAGGACATTGCGTTCCTCTCGCTCACCGACCCCGCCTTTGACCTTTCGGATCGCGGGGTCGAGGGCCGCGCCCCGGCTGGCCCCATCGACACGTTTCTTGCCACAGATCGCGGCGCTTACCGGGCGGGCGAGGTCATCCATGTCACCGCCCTGACCCGCGATGCGGCGGCGCAGGCAGTGCGCGATCTGCCCCTGACCATGGTACTCACCCGCCCCGATGGCGTCGAATATTCCCGCCACGTTTCGGACGGCGGGCAGGCGGGCGGGCATGTCTTTGATCTGCCCATTGCCGCCTCCGCTCCGCGCGGCACATGGCGGATGGAGGCCTTTGCCGATCCGGACGCCCCGGCGCTGACCTCGAAAACCGTGCTGGTCGAGGATTTCGTGCCCGAGCGCATCGACTTTGACCTGTCGCTGCCCGAGGGTGTGATCAACCCGCTGGAAGCGCCGGACCTGACCGTCGATGCCCGCTATCTCTTTGGCGCGCCGGGCAGCGATCTGCCTATCGAAGGCGAGGTGATCCTGCGCGCGCAGAACACGCTCGATGCCTTCCCGAAGTACCGCTTCGGTCGCCATGACGCGGGCGTCACCGTGCGCACGCAAAGCTTCCCCTCGGATCTGCTGACCGATGGTGCGGGCCATGCCGCGCTGGCCCTGCCGATTCCCGATCTCGATCCCGAAGGCCGCCCGATGATGGCCACCGCCCGCCTGCGCATCGCCGAAGGCTCGGGCCGTCCGGTCGAGCGCGAGATCGCCCGCCCCGTCGCGCCGCCGACACCGATGATCGGCATTCGCCCCGCCTTTGACGACAGCTTGCCGGAGGGGGCCGAAGCCCGCTTCGACGTGATCGCCCTCGGCCCGGACCTTGCGCCGCAGGCGATGGACATCACGTGGCAGATCAACCGCGTCGACACGCACTACCAATGGTATCAGCTTTACGGCAACTGGAACTGGGAGCCGGTGAGCACACGCGAGACCATCGCCCGCGGCACCGGCAGCCTCGGCGCGGAGCCGCTGAACCTGTCCGCCGATGTGGATTGGGGTCAGTACGAGGTGGTCGTGGAGCGCACGGACGGCGCCTATGTCTCGGCCTCCATGGGCTTTGATGCGGGCTGGTACGCACCCGCCAATGCCGCCGAGACGCCGGACATGCTGTCGGTGTCGCTCGACAAACCGGCTTATGCCCCCGGCGAGACCGCCACCCTGCGCATGGTTCCGCGCTATGCGGGCAAGGCGCTGGTTACCGTTCTGGCGGACCGCGTGCTCTCGATGCAGGCCATCGAGGTTACCGAAGGCGAGAACACCCTGCAGCTTCCCGTCACCGACGATTGGGGCGCGGGCGTTTATGTCACGGCGCAGGTGATCCGACCGATGGACATTTCCGCCGGTCACAATCCCGCCCGCGCCCTCGGCCTCGCCCACGCCGCTGTCGATCCCGGAGATCGCAGGCTGTCCGTGGCCTTCGATGCGCCCGCAGAGGCGCTCCCGCGCGAGACCCTGACCGCCGCCGTGCAACTGGACGGGCTTGGCGCGGGCGAGACCGCCTATGTCACCGTGGCCGCCGTGGATCTCGGCATTCTGAATCTCACCGGGTTCCAGAGCCCCGATCCGGCGGGCTACTACTTTGGCCAGCGCCGCCTCGGCGTGGAACTGCGCGATATCTATGGTCGCCTGATCGACGGCATGAACGGCGCCATGGGGCAGGTGCGCTCTGGCGGCGATGCCGGGTCTGCGATGCGCCTGCAAAGCCCGCCGCCGACCGAAGCCACCGTCGCCTTCTTCCAGGGGCCGGTGCAGGTCGATGCCTCGGGCCGGGCGGAGGTCTCCTTTGACATGCCGGATTTCAACGGCACCGTGCGGCTGATGGCCGTGGCGTGGTCGGACACGGCCGTTGGACAGGCCGAACAGGACGTGCTGGTGCGCGATCCCGTGGTGCTCTCGGCGTCCTTGCCGCGCTTTCTCGCGCCTGGCGATCGCTCCCGCCTGCTGCTGGAGTTGACCCACACGAAAGGCGAGACCGGGGCGATGCCGCTCTCTGTCACCGCCTCCGGCCTGACGCTGGACACGGCGGCGATCCCCGCAATGGTCACGCTCTCCGAGGGGGAGAAGGTCGCGCTGACCATCCCGCTGACCGCGTCCGAAACCGGCGATCACACCATCGCCATCGCCCTCATCACGCCGGACGGTCAACGCCTGACCAAGGCGCTGACCCTTGGCGTGCGCGCCAACGATCCGCCCGTCGGCGCCACCCGCCGTCTGTCACTGGCCCCGGGGCAGAGCTTCACGCTGGACCGTGAAATCTTCGCCAACCTGCGCCCTGAGGGCAGCAGTGCGCTCGTCTCCGCCGGTCCGTTGGCTCGGTTCGACGCGCCCGGTCTTCTGGCGCGGCTGGACCGCTATCCCTATGGTTGCACCGAACAGGTGACATCGCAGGCGCTGCCGCTGCTCTATATGTCGTCGGTTGCCGAACCGCTCGGTCTTGGCGATCCCGCCCGCATCGTGCAGCGCATCGACCAGTCCGTGACCAGGATCCTGACCCGTCAGGCGGCCAGTGGCGCGTTCGGGCTGTGGCGCGCGGAGTCCGGTGATTTCTGGCTCGACGCCTACGTCACGGACTTCCTCAGCCGCGCCAGGGCGCAGGGCCATGAGGTGCCGGACATCGCCTTCCGCAGCGCCCTCGACAATCTCAGGAACCGCATCGCCTATGCGCCGGACTTCGATCGCGGCGGCGAGGATATCGCCTATGCGCTGATGGTGCTGGCCCGCGAAGGGGCGGCGGCGATGGGCGATCTGCGCTACTACGCGGATGAAAAGGCCGACGCGCTGGCCACTCCGATGGCGCAGGCGCAGCTTGGCGCGGCGCTCGCGGCCTATGGCGATCAACAAAGGGCGGACCGGCTCTTTGCCAAGGCCGCCGCGCGGATCGCCCGCCTGGCGCAAACCGGCGACCGGGAATATCGCGCCGACTATGGCTCGGCCTTCCGCGACACCGCCGCGGTGCTGTCGCTGGCCACCCAAGCACGTTCGGAGGCGGTCGACACAGGCGCGCTCACCGCGCGGCTGGCGTCCGTCACCCGGCCACTCTCGACGCAGGAGCAAAGCTGGGCGCTGCTGGCGGCCCACGCCATGGTTCAGGACCCGGCCGTGTCGGGCCTGGAAGTGGATGGCACCCCGCAGGTCGGTCCTTTCGTCCGGAAACTCGACGGGGAGACGCTGCAGCCGATGGTGATCCGCAACACGGCGGACACGCCCACCGATGTGACTCTCACCACCCTCGGTGTGCCGATGGGCGAGACGGAGGCGGGCGGCTATGGCTATGCCCTGACCCGCGCGTATTACACCATGGAGGGTGATCCGCTGGGCGATGTGATCCGGACCGGCGACCGCATGGTCGCGGTGCTGACCGTGCGGCCCGCCGATGACACGCGCGCGCGCCTGATGGTGGACGATCCGTTGCCCGCCGGGTTCGAGATCGACAACCCGGCCCTGCTGCGCTCGGGCGATCTGCGCGCGCTCGACTGGCTGGAACCGGCTGAGGCGGACCATGCCGAGTTCCGCTCCGATCGCTTCCTCGCCGCGGTGACCCACGCGGGAACCGAGCCATTCCGGCTGGCCTATATCCTGCGCGCCGTCTCGCCCGGGGACTTCCACCACCCGGCCGCCCTTGTGGAGGACATGTACCGCCCCGACTACCGCGCCACCACGGCTTCGGGCAGCGTGACGATCCTGCCATAACGCCATGAAACGGCTGTTTGCCCTTGTCCTGTGCCTCTGGTCCGTCGCGGTGATCCGCGACGGATTGGACAGGCTCATCGATGAAACGGAACTGCCCGTCCTGGTCCATGCCACGGCGCCGGAGGTCCGCGACCGGCACGGCGCACTGCTGCGCGCCTATACCATCGAGGACGGTCTCTGGCGCATGGCACTCAGCGCCGATCAGGTGGACCCGCTGTTTTATGACATGCTGATTGCCTACGAAGACAAGCGCTTCCGGGCGCATGCCGGTGTTGATCCGCAGGCGACCCTGCGCGCCGCTTGGCAGGCGCTGCGCAATGGTGAAATCGTCTCCGGGGCCTCCACCCTGACGATGCAGGTGGCGCGGCTGCTGGAGGATGGGACCACCGGACAATGGGCGGGCAAGCTGCGCCAGATGCGGCTGGCGCTGGCGCTCGAACGGCATCTGAGCAAGGACGAGATCCTGGATCTTTATCTGCGGCTCGCGCCCTACGGTGGCAACGTCGAAGGGTTGCGCGCGGCCTCCCTTGTCTGGCTCGGCAAGGAGCCGCGCCGTCTGACCCCCGCCGAGGCGGCGCTGCTCGTCGCGCTGCCGCAAGCCCCCGAAAGCCGCCGCCCGGACCGCCACCCGGAGGCCGCGCGCCGCGCGCGGGACCGCGTTCTGATTCGTATGGCGCAGGCCGGTGTGATCACCATGGGCGATGCCCAGGCGGGTCAGAGCGATCCGGCGCCACCGGGCCGCCACGCCATGCCGCAGATCGCGCCGCATATGGCCGACCGAGCCGTGGCAACCGGGCCGGGGCGGCACGACCTGACACTGGACAAGGGGCTGCAGATCGCGCTGGAAAATCTGACGCGCACCTACATGCAGGGCCGCGATCCACGCCTTTCCATGGCCGTGGTGCTGGCCGATATCGAGAGCGGCGAGATCCTCGCCTCTGTCGGCTCGCCGCGCTACACCGCAACCGAAGGGCAGGGCTTTGTCGATATGACACAGGCCATGCGCTCTCCCGGCTCGACGCTGAAACCACTGGTCTACGGGCTCGCCTTTGACCGGGGACTGGTGCATCCGGAGACGCTGATCCTCGACACGCCGGTGCAGTTCGGCACCTATGCGCCACAAAACTTCGACGGAGTGTACCGGGGCGAGGTGCCGGTGCGGCGGGCGCTGCAACTGTCGCTGAATATCCCGGTTGTGCGGCTGACAGAGGCGCTCGGCCCGGCGCACCTGATGTCGGCGCTGAAACGCGCCGGGGTCAATCCGGGCCTGCAGGGCGGCGCACCCGGCCTTGCGCTTTCGCTTGGCGGCTTGGGCGTGACGCTGGAGGAGATGGTGCAGCTCTACGGCGCGCTGGCGCGGGGCGGCGAGGCCAAGACGCTGACCTGGCAAAACGGCGCGGCGCCGGAACCGCTCGACCGCATCATGAGCGCTGCATCGGCGTGGCAGGTGGGACATGTGCTGGCCGGGCTCATGCCTCCGCCGCAGGCCGGACCGCAAGGCCGCGTCGCCTACAAGACCGGTACGTCTTATGGCCACCGCGATGCATGGGCGCTCGGCTGGAACGGGCGCTATGTTGCCGGGGTCTGGATCGGCAGGCCGGATGGCACGCCGGTGCCGGGGGCCTTTGGCGGGGATCTCGCCGCTCCGATGCTGTTCGAGGTGCTGGGCCGGGCGACGGTCCGCCCCGCGCCGCTGCCCCCACCCCCGGCGGAGACGCTTCTGGTGTCCCGGGCGCAACTGCCCGCGACCCTGCAACGGTTCGGGCCGCGTGATGCCGCGCAGAGCCTGCAGCTGACCTTTCCGCCAGACGGCGCCCGGCTCTCGGCGGGGGGTGACATTCCGATCAAGGTGCGGGGTGGAACCCCGCCCTACACGCTGTTGGCGGATGGGGCCGTTGTCGGCACAGAGTTGCGCGGTGGCGCGTTCTTTGCGCCGGACCTCGGTGCCGGGTTCACCACGCTGTCGGTGATCGACGCCCTGGGGCAATCCGGCCGGGTCTCGGTGGAGGTGCGTTAGACGCCCGCATCGACAGTGCGACAGGGGCGGTGAGACAAGCCGCGCGCCAAGCCGCCGCCTCAGCGCAGGTCGACCGCCACGCGATCATCGCGCCACCCGTCCACAAGGCACCGCGCCCGCACAAACACGACCGTCGTGCCCTCTGGCACCGCGACATTGCCCAAAGCGCGCGTAAACGGCTGCTCTTCCACATGCGGATGCGCCAGAACGCGGGTGCCAAGCACCGTGCCGTCCTCACGCTCCACCCGCCAGCCATCCGCGTAATGATCCCAGCCGGTGTCCGGATGGGCCAGCGTCACCGAGAGGGTATAGCCCGAACCGCTGCGCGTTGCCTGAACGGCCTGGATCTGCGGCGGATCGGCCAGGGCGGAGGTCGCCGGCAGACTGGCGATCAGGGCGAAAACAAAGCGTCTCATGCGCGGCAGCCTAACCGAGTTCGCCCGGAGTGCCGGTCACGACTGCGTGCGATCGCCCTGCGCCAGCAGAACCTCGCGCGACTGCGAGGCGAATTCGCGGCGGAGGATCACCGCCGCGGTGAACAGCGTCGCGATCATCAACGCCCAGGGTCCGGCCAGCCACGCCGTGGCGGCGATGCCGAAATAGACCGAGCGCAGCCCGCGATTGTAGCCACGCGCCGCGAGAATGTTGATCTCGCCCGCCTTGGCGGCGCGGGGCAGGGCGCTGGGGTCCTCCGTCTCGTTCGGGACGGAGGCCATCAGCACCGCGCAGTAGCCGAACAACCGGTGCGACCAGACGAACTTGAGAAAGGCATTCACCGCAAACGCCAGCATCACGAACACCTTGATCTCCCAGACCACCATGGGATCGGACTGCTGGGTCAGATCCTGCGCCAGACCGCGCAACCGCTCGGTGTTCCCCAGAAGCGCCAGCCCACCGCCGATGGCGATCATCGAACCGGAGGCAAAGAAGGCCGTGCCCTGCCGCAACTGTCCGACGATCTGAGAATCGAAGATGCGCGGCTGGCGGGTGACGAATTGCACCATCCATTCGCGGCGATAGGCGGCCATCAGGCTGGAGGTGGACGGGCGCGATTTTGGCGAATGCTCGATCAGCCGGGTCGATCCGACCCAAAGCAGCAAGAGCATCGCGACAGCAATGTAATCCGGCGGAGAGAACAGCGAAAGGCGGGCCAGAACATCCATGTCAGAACGGCTGGACCACCACGACCCAGAGAACCGCGATGGTGCCAAAGACGCTGACTTCGTTGAAGATGCGCAGGTAGGTGTCGGATTCGGTGAAAATGCCCTTCTGCGCGCGCTTCACCAGCCTGCCGGTCCACAGATAATGCAGCGCCAGCAGCACCACGAGGGCCGCCTTGAGATGCACCCAGGCGGGCCAGCCAAGCCAATGCGCGTACCAAAGCCCAGTGGCGATGGCGATCACGCCCAGCCCGAAGGAAAACCGATAAAGCCGCCATGTCAGATCGCCCAAGGGCCCTTGCGCGCCGGCCTTCTGAAAATCGCGCTTCCAGTAGATGAGTGCCCGCGGCACGGCGAAGATGGAGGTCATCCACCCCATGACGCAAAGAATGTGTATGATTTTGACCCATGCCATGGGGGCAAATGACCTTGAACGGAAGCCAAGCGCAAGAGTCGCTGCGCCTGTGGCGTTTTGTGACTCGCAAATCTGCGGTTTTGGTTATATAAACTGACCAATTGCCCGGTTTCCGGGAAGCCTTGGAGGAGGCCGCCATGCAGATGCCAGAGCCCGACGCCGGGATCATCGCCCGTAAACCCCGCATCGTTGCGCGGCTGAAAAGCGTGTTGCCCGAGGGTGCGGTGATCGACGATCCCGCCGAAACCCGTGCCTATGAATGCGACGCGCTCACCGCCTATCGCTGCCCGCCGCTCGCCGCCGTGCTGCCCGCCACTACGCAGGAGGTCTCGGACGTGCTGCGCATCTGCTCCGAGGAAGGCGTCCCGGTGGTGCCGCGCGGCTCCGGCACATCGCTTGCAGGCGGTGCCCTGCCCACCGCCGACTGCGTCATCCTCGGTGTGGCGCGGATGAACGCGGTGCTGGAAACCGATTACGACAATCGCTTTATTCGGGTGCAGACCGGGCGCACGAACCTGTCTGTCACCGGCGCGGTCGAGGAAAACGACTTTTTCTACGCGCCGGACCCGTCGTCGCAACTGGCCTGTGCCATTGCCGGGAACATCGCCATGAACTCCGGCGGGGCGCATTGCCTGAAATATGGCGTGACCACCAACAACCTGCTTGGCGTAACCATGGTGCTGATGGATGGCACGGTGGTCGAGCTGGGCGGCGCGTATCTGGACGCCGGGGGACTGGATCTGCTTGGCGTGGTCTGCGGCTCCGAAGGGCAACTTGGCGTTGTGACCGAAGCCACGCTGCGCATCCTGCACAAGCCCGAAGGCGCGCGGCCGGTGCTGATCGGCTATGACTCGAACGAAGTCGCCGGAGCCTGCGTTTCCGACATCATCAAGGCGGGCGTGCTGCCTGTGGCCATCGAATTCATGGATGCGCCCTGTATCCGCGCCACGGACGACTTCTCCGGCGCGGGCTACCCGCAATGCGAGGCGCTGTTGATCGTCGAGGTTGAAGGCTCCGAGGCGGAAATCGCCGAACAGCTTGAAAAGATCACCGCGATCGCGCGGCGGCACAACCCGGTGGAGCTGCGCGAGGCAAAATCGGCGGACGAGGCGGCCCGTATCTGGCTTGGCCGGAAATCGGCCTTCGGCGCGATGGGCAGTATCAACGACTACATGTGCCTGGACGGCACGATCCCGGTGTCGGAGCTGCCCTATGTGCTCAAACGGATCGGCGAGATGTCGACGGAATTCGGACTGGACGTGGCCAACGTGTTCCACGCCGGGGATGGCAACATGCATCCGCTGATCCTGTTCAATGCCAACGAACCGGGGCAGCTTGAGCTGTGCGAGCGGTTCGGGGCGGAGATCCTCAAGCTCTGCGTCGAGGTCGGTGGCTGCCTGACCGGAGAGCACGGCGTCGGCATCGAGAAACGCGACCTGATGGTCGACCAATACGATCCCGCCGATCTCGAAGCGCAGATGGCGGTCAAGGACGTGTTTGATCCCGCATGGCTGCTGAATCCGGCGAAGGTGTTCCCGCTGGCCGCCTCCGAAGCGCGGCGCACGGTGCGTTTGGCGGCGGAATGAAGGGGGGCTTTGCCCCCGCCGCCTGCGGCGACTCCCCCAGGATATTTGGACAGAGAAGAAACACATGAGACCGACAAGCGAAGCGGCAGTGGCCGAGATGATCGCCAGGGCGGATGGCCCACTCTCCATTCGCGGCGGTGGCACGCGCGGCTTTGATGCGCTGGGGACCTTGCTGGAGACCGGCGGGCTGTCGGGGATACCCCTCTACGACCCCGGATCGCTGACACTGGTGGCGCAGGCCGGTACACCCCTCGCGGAGATCGAGGCGGCGCTTGAGGCGGAAGGCCAGCGGCTGGCGTTCGAGCCGATGGATCACCGTGGATTGCTTGGCAGCACCGGCGTACCGACGATCGGCGGGGTGATCGCGGCCAACATCAGCGGGCCACGGCGCATCCAGGCGGGCGCGGCGCGGGATTTCCTGCTCGGTGTGCGGTTCGTCGATGGTCTGGGGCGGGTGGTCAAGAATGGCGGGCGGGTGATGAAGAACGTCACCGGCTACGATCTCGTGAAGCTGATGGCGGGCAGCCATGGTACGCTCGGCGTTCTGACGGAGGTCAGCCTCAAGGTGCTGCCGAAGCCGGAGGCGGCAGCCTGTGTGCGCGTCAAGGGACTGGGTGACGCGGATGCGGTGACTGCGATGGCGCGGGCGCTTGGCTCGCCGTTCGACGTGACCGGCGCGGCTCATATGCCTGCCGGTATGGATGGGAACCCGGTGACGATGATCCGGATCGAGGGGTTCGAAGGCTCGGTGGCCTATCGCGCGGGTAAGCTGCAGGCGATGTTCGGCGGACAGGACGTAACGGTCGAATCCGATTCGGAGCAGGTGGCGGCTGGCTGGCACCGGGTACGCGACGTGGAAGCGATGCACGGCAGCGGCGGCGACGTCTGGCGCGTTTCGGTCAAGCCTTCCGATGCGCCCGCCTTTGTCGATGCCCTGCGCCAGCGCGGCGCGGTGAAGCGCGTGCTTTATGACTGGGGTGGCGGGTTGATCTGGGTCGAGACCGAGCCGGGTGACGACATTCGGCCTTCGGGTTTCAAAGGCCATGCAACCCTGATCCGGGCCTCCGCGGACACCCGCCAGCGTCTCGCGCGGTTCCATCCCGAACCCGCGCCTGTGGCGGCGCTGACCCGCGGGGTCCGGCAGAAGTTCGACCCCCGGGGCATTCTCAATCCGGGGCTGATGAGCTGATGGCCAGCATGACCTTTCTCGCCTTCGTGCTCATCTTCGGGGCCGGACCACTGCTTTGCGCGCTGCTGTTGCGGCTGCCCACCCGCCTTTCCGTGCTGATCGGCCTTGGTCTGGCGGCGATCTTCTGCGTGACGCTGGCCCTGATGCTGCAGAGCCTCGGGCCGATGCGGATGCTGTCGTCGCTGATCCTGCTGTGGCTGGCCTGGGTGCTGGCGGTGGCGATGACCGGTCATGCCTTCCTGCGCCGCCTCACGGGCCTCCGCGCGCGCCGCTGGGTCACCACGATCGCGCTTTTGACAACAACCCTGCCGTGGTTCGGATTGGCCACGGCCCGACTGATGGTCTGACGCATGCAAACGAATTTCACCGACGCCCAGCTTGAGGATGCCGGAACCGCCCGCGCCAACCAGATCCTGCGGACCTGTGTGCACTGCGGCTTTTGCACCGCGACCTGCCCGACCTATCAGGTTCTGGGTGATGAGCTCGACAGCCCGCGCGGGCGCATCTACCTGATCAAGGACATGCTGGAGAACGAGCGTATCCCGGATGAGAAAACCGTCCGGCACATCGACCGCTGCCTGTCCTGCCTTGCCTGTATGACCACATGCCCCTCGGGTGTGCATTATATGCACCTTGTCGATCATGCCCGCGCCTATATAGAAAAACACTACGACCGGCCGTGGTCGGATCGCGCCCTGCGCTGGATTCTGGCGCGGATCATTCCCTATCCGGGGCGGTTCCGGCTGGCACTTCTGGGGGCAAAGATTGGCCGGCCCTTTGCCCGGTTCATGCCGGACCCGCGCCTCCGGGCGATGCTGGAAATGGCGCCGAAGTCCATCCCCCCGGTCAGCCGCAACGACGACCCGCAAAGCTTCGCGCCCAAGGCGCCGAAACGGATGCGCGTGGCGCTGATGACCGGCTGTGCGCAAAAGGCGCTGAACACCGATATCAATGACGCCACCATCCGCCTGCTGACCCGGCTGGGTGTGGAGGTCGTCGTGGCCAAGGGCGCGGGCTGCTGCGGGGCGCTGACCCACCACATGGGCAAGGAAGACCTCAGCCACGCCTCCGCCGCCACCAATATCAAGGCCTGGAAGGCGGAAATCGACGGGGATGGCCTCGATGCCATCGTCATCAACACCTCCGGCTGTGGCACCACGGTGAAGGACTACGGCCATATGTTCGAAGGTACGGCGCAGGCGTCGGATGCGGCCAGGATCGCCGGGTTGGCCAAGGACATCTCTGAAGTGCTGACCATGCTGGAGATCCCCGAAGGCGCGGCCAGGGGCCTGCGCGTGGCCTATCACGCCGCCTGCTCGCTCCAGCATGGCCAGAAGATCAAGACGCACCCCAAGGACCTGCTCCGCAAAGCCGGTTTCGAGGTGGTCGAACCGGCGGACAGCCACCTGTGCTGTGGCTCTGCGGGCACCTACAACCTGTTGCAGCCGGAGATTTCCACGCAGCTCAAGACCCGCAAGGTCCAGACGCTGGAAGCCAAAAAGCCCGACATCATCGCCGCCGGGAACATCGGCTGCATGATGCAGATCGGGTCCGGCACCGAGGTGCCCATCGTGCACACCGTCGAGCTGCTGGATTGGGCGACGGGCGGGCCGAAGCCGCGCGCCCTTGGTGAAGGCTGACCACGGCGCCACAGCGACGAACAAAAACCGGATTGTCGGCATGGTCGCCCTAATTTCGCCGCAGCCTGTGTCTAATTGCTCAAGAGCAATAACAAGTAGGCTGCGGTCGTGCGTCATTTTCTGATTTGTCTCGCCCTTTTCTGGGGTACGGCGTTGCACGCCGAGGGTTTCTTTTCCCTCGGCAGTCAGAACGATGACAGAAAGTGGGAGGCCGTGGGGCGGCTCGAAATTGCCGGGGATGCCTTTTGCACGGGTGCGCTCATTGCGCCGGACCTGGTTCTGACGGCGGCGCATTGCCTGTTCGATCCGGTCACAGGCGTCCGTGTACCGACCGATGACATCCAGTTTCTCGCCGGATGGCGCAATGGCCGCGCCGCCGCCTATCGCCGGGTGCGGCAGGCGGTCCATCTGCCGGACTACGACTTCAGCAGCCCGGCGGACACAGCGCGGGTTCGCAAGGATCTCGCGCTTCTCGAATTGCAGCATCCGATCCGCAACACCACAATCGAACCTTTCCTGACACAATCCCGCCCGGACAAGGGCGCGGAGGTCGGCGTTGTCTCCTATGCGTACAACCGCTCCGAAGCACCCAGCCTGCAGGAGCTGTGCTCCGTGCTGTCGCGGCAGGATGGCATTCTCGTCCTCTCCTGTGCGGTGGAGTTCGGCGCCTCCGGCTCGCCGGTCTTCAGTTTCGGCGAAGATGGCACGCCGCGCGTGGTCTCCGTGGTGTCGGCCAAGGCGCGGGACGAAGGGACGGGCGAGGCGGTCTCGCTGGCGGTTTCGCTCGACTCGCCCCTCTCCGTGCTGCGCGCGTTGGTGGCCGATGGCGCGGGGCTGCCGCGCGGCCTGATCCGGCAAACCGCCGGGACCCGGAACGACGCGACAGGGGCCAAGTTCATCCGGCCATGATCCGTCCCGCGCTCCTCGTTCTGTTCGCCAGTCTCGCGGCCCCCCTTGCCGCCCAGACCCGCACCGAACTGGACGTTATGGGCAGCCGGGGCGCGGTTCTGGGCTGGGAGGCCGTGGGGCGGCTCGAAACGGGGCGCGGTTTCTGCACCGCCACGCTGATCGCACGGGACTTTGTTTTGACCGCCGCTCATTGCGTGCACGATGTGGCGGGGCGGCCCGTGGCGGCGGCCAATCTGCGCTTCCGCGCGGGCTATCAGAACGGGCAGGCCATTGCCGAGCGTGGCATCACCGAATACCGGGTGGGCGCGGGCTATACCGATACGGGCGATGGGCAACTCGACGCCACCATGATCGCAAACGATGTGGCGCTTCTGCGTCTCGACACAGAGATATTCGCCGCCGAGGCCCGGCCCTTCACCCTCGCCACCACACCGCCCGAGGGCAGCGCAGTCAGCGTGGTGTCCTACGGCAGGGGACGGGCCGAGGTGCTCTCGCGCGAGGCCCGCTGCGCCCTTGTTGGCCGCTTCGTCGAGGGCATCCTCGGCTTCGACTGCTCTGTGACCTTCGGCAGCTCCGGTGCACCGGTCTTCATCCGGGAGAACGGCCGGTTGCGCATCCTGTCGATCATCTCCGGGGGCAATGCGGACGTGGCCTATGGTCCCGGCCTCACGGCACAGGTGAGCGCCCTCAAGGCTCAGTTTGCGGATGGCGCAGCGCGGACCGAACCCGGCCCCGGTGCGCGGGTGATCGGCATTGGAGAGCGCTCTGACTCGGGGGCGAAATTCGTCAGACCCTGAGGGCTTGAAACCCTCCGGGGCCGGTCTTACCTCATGATCACCGGGGCGCTGCCAAGCAGGTCCCGGTACAATCAGACGCCTGTCCCGGATGGGAAGGCGCCGCACATATTGGTATCGCTCAAATGGAGGATTCCCATGCGACACTTCGATCTTGCACCGCTTTACCGTGCAACCGTCGGCTTTGATCAGATCGCGGACATGATGGACCGCGTCCTGGCCAACGACGTCAGCCAACAGACTTATCCGCCGTACAACATCGAGAAGACCGCCGATGATGCCTATCGCATCTCCATCGCCGTGGCCGGCTTCTCCGATCGCGACCTTTCGGTCGAGGTCAAGGAGCAGGCTCTTGTCGTCTCTGCCCGTAAGGCCGAGGACGAGGGCGAGCGCACCTATCTGCACCGTGGCATCGCCACCCGTGCCTTCGAGCGCCGCTTCCACCTCGCCGATCACGTCCGCGTCAAGGGGGCAACCCATGAGGACGGCATGCTGCACATCGAGCTGCAGCGCGAGATCCCCGAGGCGCTGAAACCGCGCCAGATCGAAATCGCCAAGCCGACCCGCGCCATCGAAAAAGACGTGGTGAACGCCGACACGGTGAACTGACCCCCTCTCCCTGTCAGGTAAGCCATCAGGCCCCGGGGCATCCCCCGGGGCCTTTTTCGTCTCTGTCAGACGGTCTGCGTCGCCTCTGCCGCGGGCTCGATGCTGACAACCACGGTGCCCGCGCTGTGCCGGGTTTCGACCTGCTCATAGGCGTCCACGATGCGCGCGAGGGGAAACACGCTGTCGACCACGGGCCGCAGCGTGCCTTCGGCGATCCAGCGAACCAATTGCTCCAGATCCTCCGCCGTGTCGCCGCTGACCGACAGCGCCACGCGCGGCCCTCCTGTCACCTTGGCGTGGATCATATCCCACAGCTCGCGCCCACCCATATTCAGCGGTACGAAAACGCCGCCGGGTTTCAGCCTGTGCCGCATCGTGCTCCAGCGGGTCGCGCCGATGGTGTCGAACACCACATCATACTGACTGCGCAGGGAGGCGGGGTCTTCCCGGCGATAATCCACGACGTGATGTGCCCCCAATGCCGTGAGCATGTCTGCCCGCCCCGGTCCGGCAACCGCCGTCACCTCCGCCCCCAGAATCCTGGCGATCTGAACCGCGTAGGAGCCAACCGCGCCCGACGCCCCGACGATCAACACATGCTGCCCCGCCGTCAGCTTGGCCACATCGCGCAGGAAGACCAGCGCCGACGCGCCGCCAAAGGGCAGGGCGGTGGCCTCCACATCCGACAGCGCCTCCGGCGTTGCGATGATCGCCGCGTCTTCCTTCACCGCGATATACTCCGCATGGCCGCCTTGCCCGACAAAGCCAAACACCCGCTCACCAACCTGGAACCGCGTCACGCCCTCCCCGGTTGCCACCACGGTTCCCGCCATGGTCACGCCCAGCACCGGCACCTTGGGGCGGCGCAGGCCGAACATGATGCGACCCGGCAACCAGGTGATACCCGGAAACGCCGCCGCGCGAATGCGCCAGTCCGCCGTGGTCACCGCCGCCGCGCCCACACGGATCAGCACCGCCTTCGGCTCCGGAACCGGGGTCGGGCGATCGCGGATGGTGACGACCTCGGGCGGACCGAAGCGGTCCTGTGTGGCGGCTTTCATACTGTATCCTTTCAGAGACGGGGGCCAAGCGTTACGGCGCGATACACTATGCGCCATGCCGAAGGGATTGACAAAATCCGGTTGGTATCCATGCAATGACGTATGGATTGGCGTTCTGTCACCTTCGATTGGAACCGCGCCCGCGCGTTTCTTGTCACCGCCGAGGAGGGCTCGCTCTCGGCGGCGGCGCGGGCGCTTGGCATGACCCAGCCGACGCTGGGCCGTCAGGTCACCGCCCTCGAAGAGGAACTCGGCGTTCTGCTCTTCGAGCGCGTCGGGCGCGGGCTGGTCCTGACGAAATCCGGCACGCAGCTGATGGATCACGTCCGCGCAATGGGCGAGGCCGCCGCCGCCGTCTCCCTTGCTGCCTCGGGACAGGCGCAGGAAGTCGAAGGCCATGTCGCCATCACCGCCTCTGAAATCTACTCCATGTGGCTGCTGCCCCGGGTCCTGACCCGGCTGCGGGAGGTCGCGCCCGGCATCCGCGTGGAGGTCGTCGCCTCCAACGCCATCCGCGATCTCAAACGCCGCGAGGCCGACATCGCCATCCGCAACGCCCGCCCCGACCAACCCGATCTGATCGGCAAGCGGGTGGCGGAAGACTGCGCCGGGTTCTTTGCCACGCCGGCCTATGTCGCCAGCCTGCCGCCGCTCCGCAAACCCGCCGACCTGACCCTGGCCCGCCTCATCGGCTTCGACGAAAACGCCAATTACATCACCGCGCTCAACGCCCGGGACATTCCCGTCACCGAAGAGAACTTCTCCGTCACCGGCTCCACCCATCCGGTGCATTGGGAGATGATGCGCGCCGGTCTTGGCATCGGCGTCGGTCCGGTCACGCTGGCTGCGGCGCAACCGGACATCCTGCGCGTCCTGCCGGATCTCACCCTCGACTATCCGGTCTGGCTGGTCGCCCACCGTGAATTGCGGACGAGCCCGCGCGTGCGGATCGTCTGGGACCTGCTGGCAGAGATGCTGCCCGCCCTGCTGCGCGGCTGACGCGATCGCCAGGGCCGCAGACCAACGCGCGGTCGCGCCCCGTCCGGCTTGCCGTCAGTTACGCCCCTCGCGCAGCCACGCGCCGACGATCAACGCGGAGGCAAGAAGCAGAACCAGCCATGCCGGAAGCAACGGCGATTGGCGCACGTCCAGCGTTTCGAAGGCGTCGCGCGGCGTGATCCCGATCCAGCCGCGACCGGCAGCGGGCCGACCGGAGCGCACCGTGCGGATACCCGGCACGCCGTCTTCGAGCCGGGGCGTACCGCCGCGCAGCCCTGTGATCATCGGTTCCAGCAAATCCGCGCTGGCAATCGTCTGTTCGAACTCGCGCGGCGCGGCGGGGCCAAGGCCGATGACGGCACTCTGTTCGCCCTCTTCCAGCCGGTAAAGCCCTATATCCGGCCCTTCATAAAGCGCTTCGAACCGGCCCGGGCTGATCTCTTCGAGCGGCACCTCTTCGGTTTCGCCATCCGGCCGTGTGATGGTCACCGCCCCCACCGTATCCCCAAGCGAGCGGCGAATGATCCGCATCGTCTGGCCGGTGGCCTCCGCCCACAGCGCCTCTTCTTCCAGTTCCGGCTCTTTCATCATCCAGTGGGCCAGCCTGCGCAGCAGTTCGAGCTGCGGCCCGCCCCCCTCGAATCCGCGCGACCAAAGCCATGCATGGTCCGAGGCGAGCAGCGCCACGCGCCCTTCGCCAACCCGGTCGAGGATCAGCAGCGGACGATCGTCCACGCCCGACATCACCACATCGCCGCGCTCCGGCGTGACCTCGATCTGGCGCATCCAGCGGCCCCAGGTGTCGGCCCCAAGCAGGCCCGCCGTCACCGGATGCTTGTGACCAAGGTCCGTGACCGCCGGGCGATAGCCTTGCTCGACAACGCGCGCGGTCGGTTCGGCGGGCAGGATCTCGGCCAGCGGCGAGCGATAGATCGAATCCGCCGATGCGAAATCCGGCCCCGCCGCCACCAGAACCGCCCCGCCGTTCTCGACATAGTTGCGAATGTTGTCGAGGTAGATCGACGGCAGAATGCCGCGCCGCTTGTAGCGGTCAAAGATGATCAGGTCGAAATCGTCGATCTTCTCAAGGAACAGCTCGCGGGTCGGAAAGGCGATGAGCGACAGCTCGTTCACCGGCACGCCGTCCTGCTTTTCGGGCGGTCGCAGGATGGTGAAGTGGACCAGATCCACCGAGGAATCCGATTTCAGCAGATTGCGCCATGTGCGCCCGCCGGGATGCGGCTCACCGGAGACCAGCAGTACCCGCAGCCGGTCGCGCACGCCGTTGATCTGCACCAGGGCACGGTTGTTGCGGTCGGTCAGCTCGCCGTCCGCCTCCGGCACGATGAACTCGATCACGTTCAGCCCGCCGTGGGGCAGGGTGATCGGCAGGCTCAGATCCTCGCCGATCGGCACGGTAAAGCTTTGCGGGGCTTCGCCGTCGACCGAAATCTGCAGCTCCGTGGCCTCGGCGCCCGGCGCCGCGCCATCATCCTCGACCCGCAGCGTCAGCTCCACCTCCTCGCCGAGGATGGCGAAGGCCGGCGCGTTCTGCACGATCAGGCGGCGATCCCAGTCATCCGCCTGTCCGGTCAGCAACAGATGCATCGGCGCGGGCAGATCCGGCGCCCGCTCCAGATCATGCAGCCGCCCGTCGGAGAGCAGCAGCACGCCCGCGATCCGCCCGCGCGGCTCTTCGGCCAAAGCCGCGCTCAGCGCTGTCATCAGCTGCGTGCCCGCATCGCCGGTGCCATCGCCGACCGGAATGCGCCGCACCTCGGTGCCCGCGCGCGCCAGCAGCTGCGCTTCCAGCCGGTCCGCCGCATCCGCCGTCACCCCGGCCCGCTCGGCCAGTTGCTGCGAGGCGCTCTGATCTTCGAGGATCAGCACGATATCGGCCAGCGGCGCGCGGTCCTCGACCTGCCAGGACGGCTGCGCCAGCGCCGCCACCAGAACCACCCCGGCCAGCAGCCTCAGCGCCCAGCCGGTCAGCCCCCGCCACAGCGCCAGCATCGCTCCACCAAGCGCCAGCGCGCCCAGCACGGCGACAATCCACCACGGCAGCAGCGGGTCGAAAACGATCTGTCCGGTCATTGTCCAAGCCTGTCCAGCAATGCAGGCACATGCACCTGATCGCTTTTGTAATTCCCGGTCAGCACATGCATGACCAGATTCACGCCGAACCGCGCGGCAATCTCGCGTTGGCGCTCGGCGCTGTAGCCCCGGCCAAGCGGCACCAGCGGCTGCCCCTGCTCATCCACCGCCCAGGCCGACGCCCAGTCATTGCCGCCGATCACCACTGGCGTGACGTTGTCATTGAGGTTGCGGAACGGCATCCCGTCGATCAACTCCGCATCCGGCGGCGCCGCCTCGACCCAGACATCGCGGCCCACATAACGCCCCGGAAAATCCTGCAGCAGGTAGAAGGCCCGCGTCAGCACGTGATCCTCCGGCACCGGTTCCAGCGGCGGAATATCCAGCGGACGCGCCAGCGCCTGCAGCTTGCGCCCGTTCGGCGTGTTGGAGCCGAACCCGGCAATATCCGCATCGCGCGTATCGAACACGATCATCCCGCCGGAGCGCAGATACTCGTTCAGCTTGGCATAGGCGACATCCGAGGGCGTCGGCTGATCCGGGGTGATCGGCCAGTAGAGCAGCGGAAAGAACGCCAGTTCATCGGTCTCCAGATCGACGCCCATCGGGAGCGCCGGTTCCACGGAGGTGCGGAAAAACAGCGTGTCCGACAGCCCGCGCAGCCCCGCCTCCGCCACGGCGTCCAGCCGCGCATCACCGGTGATCACATGCGCCAAAACCACTTCGGAACTGGCCAGAATTGCAAGCCGATCGTCGGTCTGCGTCTCCGCGTCCGCCTGCGCCTGCCCCATGTCGGGCAGGCCCATCAGCGCCAGCAGCACCATGGCCGGGCCGATCGCGCGCGGCCCGCGCAGCCGCCCCGACAGTGCCAGCGAGGCCACCACATCGGCCAGAAGCAGCGCAATCGCAAGCGCCAGAAGCCATCCCGTCAGCAGCGTCTCGCGCGGCGCGCTCAGCCCGCGCAGCGACACGTCCGCAGGCCAGACCGCCGGGGCGATCCGGGCATCGACCGGCGTCACGTTCCGGGCCAGACTGCGGGTCTCCCCCTGGTAAATTCCGGGACGCAGATCGGGGCCCAGCGGATCGTCGATCAGCGCCGCACCGGCCACCCCCGGCAGGGTCCCGGCATCCTGCACCGCGCCAAAGGCATCCAACACGCGCAGCGGTTGCCACACGGTGCCCTCCATCTCGCCTGCCTCCGGCGCTTCCGCCAGCGACGACACAGCCAGCCGCTCCAGCATCTGCACGAACAGACCAGAGAGCGGCAGGCTCGACCATTCCGCATTCGCCGTCACATGGAACAGCACGATCTGCCCCTGACCCACGCGCTTGCGCGTCACCAGCGGCGTGCCATCGGAGAGCTGCGCAATCACCCGCTCGGCCAGCGTCGGGTCCGGCTGCGCCATCACCTGGCTGCTGATGGTCACATCCTCCGGCACGCTCAGCCCGGCAAAGGGGGTGCCCGCCTCGAAGGGCGCCAGCGCCTTCGGCTCGCCCCAGCTCATCGCGCCGCCCACGGTCCGCCCCCCGGCGCGCAGGCGCACGGGCATCAGCGGATCTTCTTCGGCCCGGCTGACATCGCTGGCCGCAAGGCGTGGCCCGGCAAAGCGCAGCAACATGCCGCCCTTGTCCAACCACGCCATGACACCCTCGGTTTCCGCCTCCGACAGGGTCGCCACATCGGCCAGCACGATCACATCGGGGTTCGCGGGCAGAATGTCGGTCAGCGATCCATCGAGCAGGTCCGCGGTCGGCACCAGCGCCTTTTGCAGGTAATGCAGCGGCGAGAGCAGCTCCAGCCCCTCGCGGTCCTCGCGGCCCGCGATCAGCGCCACCTCGCGGCGTTGCAGGCTGTCGTCCGGCAGGCTCACGGCCCCGGCGCTGCGATTGCCCTCGATCTCGAAGCGCGTCATCCGCGCGCGCAGCTCCGACGGCACGGCAATCGCCGTCTCCGCGCGGGTCTCGCCACTGGCAAATACCACCGGCGCGCGCAGCAGAACCGCATCATTGCCCGCCGGGTCCTTGCCCTCGCCCACCAATGTCACCTCGGCCTCCGGGCCGGGGCGCAGGCGATGCGCGACGATCTTCAGATTGCCATCCTCGAACCGCGCCGGCTCCAGCGCCAGCACGCTGCGCGGGCTTTCATAGACCGTCACCCGCCCCCGCGACTCCAGCGCTGTGAGCAGCGGTTCGCGCCCGTCGCGGGCAAGCCCGTCGGACATCCACCATGTGTCGAAGCCGCCCTCCGGCAGGGCCTCCAAGGCCGCCTCAAGCCGCGCCGCATCCGGCTCCCATGGCTCCGGCGTCACCCCGGTCAGGCCCCGTCGCATCGCATCCGCCGCGCCAAAGCGCACCTCCTCCGGCGCGGTCAGCCGCAGCAGCGCCACGGTGCGCCCGTCGCGCCCCGCCTTGGCCAGCAGCCCGTCCAGCGAGGTCATCCGTGCGCGCCAATCCGCCGCCGAAGCCCAGCTTGCATCCATCACCACCAGCAGCGGCCCATTGCCCGCCGCCTGGTCATCGGTCTCCGGGTTCAGCACCGGCCCGGCAAGGCCGATGATCACCGCCGCCACCGCCAGCATCCGCAGCAGCAAAAGCCACCACGGCGTGCGGTCGCTGACCTGCTCGTCATCTTTCAGCCCAAGCAGCAGTACCACCCCGGGAAACAGCCGCCGGATCGGCGCGGGCGGCACCGCCCGCAGGATCACCCAAAGGATCGGCAATGCCAGCAGGCCCAGCAAAAGCCAGGGCGAGGCAAAGCCGATTGCACCGAAAATCGTCATCCGTGACTCCCATCCATGGCCCGATAGAGCCACAGCAGCGCGGATTGCGCGCTGGAATTGGTGTGATGCACGCTGAACTGCCAGCCCGTCAGGCGGCACAGATCGTTCAGCCGTGCCTTGCGCTCGGCCAGCCGCGTCAGATACCGCTCGCGCAGATCCCCGGCCTTGAGCGTCTCATGCGCCAGCGTGCCGCCGACGCTCTCGAAAATCGTGCGCCCTTCGAAGGGAAAGCTCTCCTCGCTCGGGTCCAGCACCATCAGCAGCAGGCCGCGCACCCCGCGATCCGCCGCTTTGGTCAGTGCATTCTCAACGGCCGTCAGATCGCCGAGGAAATCCGACACGAACAGCGCCTTGGAGTGCGGAATGATGCCGCGCGCTTCCGGTTCGGCGTAATCCTCCGGGTCGTCGCCCGCGAAAACCTCGGCCAGCCGCAGGATCTGCACGTCACCGCTGCGCGGCGGCAGGCTCCAGCCGGTCAGCCCCACACGTTCTCCGGCGCGCAGCAGCAGGATGCAGGCGGCCAGCGTGATCAGCCGCGCCCGGTCCGCCTTGGTCGGCGTGTCCTTGTCCCCGGAAAACCGCATGGAGGCGCCATTATCAACCCAGACCTGCACGCTCTGCGCGATCTGCCATTCCCGTTCACGCACGAATTGCTCATCGCCCCGCGCGCTGCGCCGCCAGTCGATCTGGCGATAGCTGTCGCCCGCCCGCAGCGGACGGTATTGCCAGAAATCATCCCCCATCCCGGCCCGGCGACGGCCATGATCGCCCAGCAGGACGGTGCCCGCCAGTTGCTCGGCACGGGCCAGCAGCGCCGGAAAGCTGATCGCCTCTTCCTGCGCCCGCTGCCGGAGCGTGAGAATGTCAGAGGTCATGGGCAGGCCTTCTGTGGGTCCGGACGCACCCCGTCAGACGCGGTGCGCCATGTGTCCGATCAAGCGTGAGCGCCAAAGGTCCCGTCACGCGGCGGCCTTCGTCTTCGCCATGCCGCTCGCCACATCGTCGATCAGCGCGCCAAGATCCTCGCCCCGCGCCCGCGCCGAAAAGCTCAGCGCCATGCGGTGCACCAGAACCGGCTTGGCCATGTCCAGCACATCCTCCGGCGACGGCGCCAGCCGCCCCTGCAAGAGCGCCCGCGCCCGCACCGTCATCATCAGCGCCTGCGCCGCGCGCGGCCCCGGACCCCATGCCACGATCTCCTTCACCCGCTCCGGAGAGGCCGGATCGCCCGGGCGGAAGGCCCGCACCAGATCGAGGATCATCTCGACGACCGCATCGCCCACCGGCATCCGGCGCAGCAGCTTTTGCGCCGCGATCAGCGTCGGCCCGTCGAACACCTGATGCGAATCCGCCTCTTCCACGCCGGTCGTGGCCAGCAGGATATCCTTCTCCGTGCCGCGATCCGGGTAGGGCACGTCGATCTGCACGAGGAACCGGTCGAGCTGCGCCTCCGGCAGCGGATAGGTGCCCTCCTGTTCGATCGGGTTCTGTGTCGCCAGCACATGGAACGGCGCCTCCAGCGCCCGCGTCTGCCCGGCCACCGTCACCACCTTTTCCTGCATCGCCTGCAGCAGCGCCGATTGCGTCCGCGGAGAGGCGCGGTTGATCTCGTCCGCCATCAGAAGCTGACAGAAGATCGGCCCTTCGATGAACTTGAACGCCCGGCTGCCGTCCGGCCCGGTCTCCAGCACCTCGGAGCCGAGAATATCGGCGGGCATCAGGTCGGGCGTGAACTGGATGCGGTTGCCATTGAGGCCCATCACCGTGCTCAGCGTCTCGACAAGCCGTGTCTTGCCCAAGCCCGGCAGGCCGATCAACAGCGCGTGTCCACCGCACAGCAGCGCCGATAAGGTCAGGTCAACGACCCGCTCCTGCCCGATGAACCGTGCGGTGATCGACCGCTTGGCCTCCGCCAGCCGTGCCTCAAGCGCTTCGATATCGGCAACCAGATCTTCGGCCTCGGCCATGGCAATTCTCCTGAACGAACTATAGTTGTGGTGATGAGTGTATCGCCCGAAACGTAAATGGCAAAAGTTATGAGCGGACAAAATGTCGTGACCCCCTCTGCCGAAGGCCTCGCCGCCTCGGCGCGTGCTGCCTCCAACACGGCGGGCAAAAAGGGCCTGCCGCCGGTCCACCTGTGGAATCCGCCGTTTTGCGGCGATCTCGACATGCGCATCGCCCGTGATGGCACGTGGTTCTACCTTGGCACGCCCATCGGGCGCTTTGAATTGGTAAAACTGTTCTCGTCCATCCTGCGCAAGGATGGCGACGCCTATTTTCTGGTCACTCCGGTGGAAAAGGTCGGGATCACCGTCGATGACGCGCCCTTCGTCGCCGTCGACTTCACCGCGCAGGGCACCGGCGAGGCCCAGAGCCTGACTTTCGAAACCCATGTGGGCGATACCGCCACCGCCGGTCCCGACCATCCCATTCGGGTCGAGCGCGACCCCGAAACTGGCGAGCCGTCGCCCTATGTGCTGATCCGTGCCAATCTCGAAGCGCTGATCGACCGCAAGAGCTTCTACCGCCTTGTCGATCTCGGCTCCCATCACGAGGGCTGGTTCGGTCTGTGGTCCTCGGGGCAGTTCTTCCCGGTCATCCCCTCTGACGAGCTGCCGGACGACTGAGGCACCCGCCCTCTGGCCGGTATCACCGGACCGGCCTCAATCGACCAGCCCGAACCAATCCCTGGGCAACCCATCCCGCGTCAGAGTGCGGGGTGACGCCTTGGCCCGTTCCCGCGCATGGCGCCCCGTCAGAACCCCCGCGTCACAGGCATGACCGCAACAGGCACCTTGAAGGTGGACGCCGGCGTGGTGCGGGATCGGCAATCGCCCTCGTCCAACAGGATATCCGCCGTGTCCGCATCGGCGATCAGGATGCAGACCGTCGCCGCCGCGCGTGCGGGAAACGACAGCAGTGTCATGGCCATCAAGGCCACCAAGATGCGCAAATTGCCCATCCTGTGCATTGCCATGCCGCTTTCGATGTAACGGTACGGGCGGTCCCTCTGAAAGGGGCGTTCCGGCATCGCCACGACCGACTGGCTTGTGCGGGGGCAGGGGGTCTCGGATGATCACACCCAAGCGATCCCCGGCGCCATGCGCGGCCGGGCGATCCATCGCACTCCGGGTGTCCGGTCAATGCCGTGCTGCGGCTCAGGGGGCCTCCCGTCGGGCGGCAGCGACGGCGGATTAATCCTTCCTAACGGACCTTAACCGGAATTCGGCCCGGTTGCGCGTCCCGCTTCGGGGTTTTGTACCAAACGCGCTGCGAATCGTACCAAACGCTGTTTGGGCCATCCAAAGGGTCCCGATCCGGGCTCCGCATTTCGTACCAAAATCCGCGAATTTTGTACCGAATTGCCCCTTGAAACGCGTGTGCGGGGGCACCGAACGGTCCGTTACCGGGCGTTCGGTGCTGTAACCTTTGCCCGGTTTTCGCAAGGGGATCAGTCGCCCAGCTTGGCGTGCACCTCGGCCAGATCAATCTCCCCGATGGGCATCTTGTTCGCCGGATTGTCGAAGTCGTACTTGAACAGCGCAAAGTCCCGGTGATAGATTTCCTTCATCAGGTGCATGGACAGATCGTCGAAATAATCCTCCACCGGATGCAGCCGTTTCGGCCCGTGCCCTTCGCTTTCGTTGAAGCGCGGAATGCTGCTCAGATCGACGGGATGCGCCGTGTTTATGTGGTCGAGCACATCCTGCATGCCCTCGTTAAACTGTTCAGTCCAAAAGATTTTATTGTAGCGCCCGCCATTGACGATGAAGGTGCTCACATGGCCCGACATGGCGCTCCAATGGATGTCGGGCTCCATCGGGCGACGCCAGCGGATGGTGTCACGCACGAACAAAAGGAAGCGCCGGAAGCTCTTGATCTGGTCGAAATCGTCCTGCCCCTCCGGCCCGCCGACCTCGACGCCGTATTTCTGGATGAGCAGCGGCACAAGGTTGCCACGATAGCGCTTCCCGTTCCGCTGAATGCCGCAGATCTTGTCGAAAAAGCTAGACAAAACACGGGTATAGGGGTTCCTGACGCAGGTGAAGGTATAGCTGGTCCGGGTCTTCACATTGGCCTTGATCAGCGGCTGACTCTCTTCGATCGCCCACTTGTGCATGCCTTCCGCGGCGTCATGGATGTCACCATCAAAAAACGTCCCGTGGTCCGAATAATACATGATCTGCCCGATGGTCGAGCACGCACACTTTGGCACGACCCGATACACGACGCTCTGACTTTCTGTCATCCAGGTGCCTGGAAACCCCATGCACTCAACCTCCCAAAAGGCGCAACCAGCCCCACCCTGTACGCAAACTTCCCAAGAAAAAACAAAGAAAACAGGTTTCTTCAACGTCCTTTCACCCTTATCACATAACCATTCAGACGAAAGTAGGGCAGCGCGGTTTCACCGATGGCAAAAATCGCCTTCATACTCCTGTGTCACAAGGATCCTGACGCCATCATCAAGCAGGCGCAGAGCCTGACGGCTGTGGGGGATTACATGGCGATCCACTTCGACGCCCGCGCCCCCCGCGCCGATTTCAACAGGATCAAAGCCGCTCTGAAGGACAATCCCAACGTCACCTTCGCCAGGCGGATCAAATGCGGCTGGGGTGAATGGAGCCTTGTGCAGGCCTCCCTGAATGCGGTTCAGGCCGCCGTCGACCGCTTCCCGCGCGCCACCCATTTCTACATGCTTTCCGGCGATTGCATGGCGATCAAATCCGCCGAATACGCGCATGAGTTTCTGGACCGGCGCGACTGCGACTATGTTGAAAGCTTTGACTATTTTCAGTCCGAGTGGATCAAGACCGGTTGGAGGGAAGAGCGACTGATTTATCGGCACTGGTTCAACGAACGCACCCAGAAAGCGCGCTTCTACGCCATGTTCGAAGTGCAAAAACGCCTGGGGATCAAACGCCGTATCCCGGACGATCTGGAGATCATGATCGGCAGCCAGTGGTGGTGTCTGCGCCGCCGCACCATCGAATGGATTCTCGATTTCACCAAGCGCCGCCGCGATGTGATGCGCTTCTTCCGGACGACCTGGATTCCCGATGAGACCTTCTTCCAGACGCTGGTGCGCCATCTCGTGCCGGGCCATGAAATCGACAGCCGGACACTGACCTTCCTGATGTTTTCGGACTATGGAATGCCGGTGACTTTGTACAACGATCACTATGACTTGCTGCTTTCGCAGGACTTTCTCTTTGCCCGCAAGATCAGCCCTGACGCCACCGAGCTGCGCCGCCGCCTCGGTGTGCTTTATGCCTCCGAAGGGGTGCGCTTCCAGATCTCCAACGAGGGGCGTTCGCTGTACAAGTTCCTGACGGAAAAAGGACGCATTGGTCGCCGCTTTGCGCCGCGCTTCTGGGAGAAGGAAAGCTCGCTCGGGCGCGAGCGCGAATTGCTTATCGTGGTGTGCAAGAAGTGGCACGTGGCCAAACGTCTGCTCGACCGCGTGCGGCAGATGACCAACATCCCCTGCATCGAATATTTGTTTAACGAACAGGACTGCCCGCTCCCGGACCTCGGTGGCATCCAGTCCAGCATGGACAAACGCCACCGCCACCGCCGGGCCCTGATGCGAATGCTGTACGATTATTATGAAACCGACCGGCTGATCGTTTGCATGGACCCGGCCAATCTCGATTTGCTCGAAGACTTCGGAAATGACCGGGCACTGACCCGGATGCTGGAAATAGAGTGTTTGTTTTCAGATGAATACCTGGTTGGCCATGCCAAGCGCGTCGGCCTTGCCGGAGAACGGACACCGCGTGAGACGCTGGAGCGGCTGCTGCCGACGGTGCGCAATGACATGCTGCACGAAAGCGATCAGATCCGCGATGCGAACTTTGACAACTTCCTGCGAATCCGCGAGGCGGACCTGCCCGAGGCCAATGCGCGGGCGTTGGCGGAATTCCTGACGATCACGCCGGAGAAGGCGCTGGACATCGCCGCCACCGACTATCTTTATGCCGACTGACAGCGGTTCACGACCCCGAGGACAGACATGAGCTATACTTACGACGATCAGAACATCTTCGCCAAGATCCTGCGCGGCGAGATCCCGAACACCACCGTGCTCGAAACCGAGCATTCCCTGGCCTTTCGCGATCTTTATCCGCAGGCCCCGACGCATGTCCTGGTGATTCCGAAGGGACCGTATGTCTGCTTTGATCACTTCGCGCAGACGGCGTCAGATGCCGAAATCGTCGATTACATCCGCGCGGTTGGCGAGGTCTGCAAGCAGGAGGGCGTGGCCGAGGATGGCTGGCGGCTGATTTCCAACGCGGGCCACGACGGCGTGCAGGAAGTGCCGCATTTGCATGTGCACATCCTTGCCGGACGCGTGCTGGGGCGGATGCTGGCCAAGGGCTGAGCCAAGCGGAGTTTCGGCCTGTTGCCCGGCGTCGGTGCCAGGCTCAGGCGCTCTTGGTCAGCGACAGGAAAACGTCCTGCAGGTCCGCCTGTTCGGTCCGCACGTCGCGGATGCGGATGCCCGCTGCATGAACGGCGCCCAGAACGCTCTCGGCAGTGGTTTCCTTGGCATTGTAACTGAAGGCCAGCGTGCCGTCTTCGCGCCGCTCGATCGCGATGCCCGGTGTTTCGGGAAGGCTCTCCGGCGTCTGCTCCGGCAGGATCACCATGGTCTTGGCGTCCAGCTGTCCGAGCAGGTTTTTCGTGCTGTCCCGCGCCACCAGCGCGCCGTGATTGATGATGGCGATCTCGTCGCACATCTCCTCGGCCTCTTCGAGATAGTGGGTGGTCAGAATGATCGTCATGCCGCGCTCGCGGTTGAGCTTGCGCACATTGGCCCAGAGCATCTGACGCAGCTCGATATCCACCCCGGCGGTCGGCTCGTCCAGAACCAGCACCTGCGGCGTGTGCACCAGCGCCTTGGCCAGCAGCAGTCGCCGCCGCATGCCGCCGGACAGGGTACGGGCATAGGCCTCTGCCTTGTCGGACAGGCCGACCATTTCAAGGATTTCAGCGCTGCGGCGCTGCGCCTTTGGTACACCATAGAGCCCGGCCTGCACTTCAAGCGCGCCACGCGGCGTGAAGAACGGATCTAGGTTGAGCTCCTGCGGCATGACGCCGATGGCGGCCCGGCTCTGACGCGGATTTTGGTCCTGATCCCACCCCCAGATTTCCACGGATCCGGCGGTTTTCGTGACCAGCCCGGCCAGAATGTTGATCAGCGTCGACTTGCCCGCGCCATTCGGGCCGAGCAGACCGAAAACCGACCCGGCCGGCACGGTGAGATCAATGCCTTTGAGAGCGTCCTTGCCACCGTCATAGGTTTTCTTCAGTCCGGCAATCCGGATTGCGTCCTGCGTCATGGCTGCATCTTGCTCCTTCAGGTCACTTGGCGCATAAGGCACCTAGTGCAAAGCCAGTCAAAGGGAAAGCGTTCCATGACCATCGAGGCGCCGGAAACCAAGATCGTTGACAGCTATCGCGTGGCCTGTGACGGCGGCGAGGCGGGGCTGGGGCACCCGCGCGTCTGGTTGCAGATCCCTGAGACGACCGGTTTTGTCGAATGTCCCTATTGCGACGCGAAATACGTGCACACGGATTTCGAAGGCAAGGTCTGACCTAGCCGATCGGGATCGGGGTCGGCCCGCAGGGCAGTTCAGCCGACGGTCGCCCATCCCCCGTCAGGTATCGCAACACGTTTTCCCCGGTCCAGACGGTGATCGCGCGTCCGATGCTATCGGTGCCGCGCCCGATGACCGTGCCGGTTTCGTTGTCTTGCGTGTAATAGAGCACGGAGACTTCCAGACCGTCCTCGCACTGCATCCGGGACGTTCCGGAGCCAAGAAACCCGCCGGACCGCCAGTGCCCGGCGCAGGCGATTCCTTCGCTCGTGACCCCCTCCACGGTGCCCTGATCCCAACCCCGAGCCGCGCCATCGAAATACAGCCCTGAGGCGCCGATACAGGCCAGAACGCGGACGCAGTTGCTTTGTCTGCCGGGAATATTTTCGCACGGCGGCGCGAGCTCTGCGGGCGGCGGATTTTCACCCGGAGCGCGCAGCGTCAGCCCATCGGCAAAGGCCGGGCCCGCGAGGCAAAGGACAACTGGCATGAGGACACGGAACATGGCAAACAGGCCTCTGAACAGGAATTCCAGAGGTGTACCATGGGCGAGAACTTCGGCAAGGGCTGCCATCTTCATTTGATTGATGGCTCGGCCTATATTTTCCGGGCGTTCCATGCGCTGCCGCCTCTGACGCGGAAATCCGACGGGTTGCCGATCGGGGCGGTCAGCGGCTTTTGCAACATGCTGCAGCGTTACATCGAAGAGAATACCGGTCCCGAAGCCCCGACGCATGTGGCGGTGATCTTCGACAAGGGGAGCCACACCTTCCGCAATGATATGTACGATTTGTACAAGGCCAACCGCGAGGCCATGCCAGAAGACCTGCGCCCGCAGATCCCGCTGACCCGCGAGGCGACACTTGCGTTCAATATTGCCTGCAAGGAGATCGAAGGCTTTGAGGCCGACGACATCATGGCCACGCTGGCACGACAGGCGCGTGAAGCGGGGGGGCGGGTCACGATCCTGTCGAGCGACAAGGACCTGATGCAATTGGTCGGCGGCGGCGTCGAGATGCTCGACCCGATGAAGAACAAGCGCATTGACCGCGAAGGCGTCGAGGAGAAATTCGGCGTCGGCCCGGAGCGCGTGGTGGATGTGCAGGCCCTGGCAGGGGATTCGGTCGATAACGTCCCGGGCGCGCCGGGCATCGGGATCAAGACGGCGGCTTTGCTGATCAACGAGTTTGGCTCGCTCGAAGAGTTGCTGGACCGGGCCGAAGAGATCAAACAGCCGAAGCGGCGGCAGACCCTGATCGAGCACCGCGAACAGATCGAGCTGTCGAAGAAGCTTGTGCAGCTGGACGAGCAGATGGATCTGCCCTTCACGCTTGATGATCTCGAAGTGCGCGAGCCCGTGGCGGAGGATTTGCTTGGTTTTCTGACCAAGATGGAGTTCCGCACCCTGACCAAGCGCGTGTCGGACAAACTGGGCGTCGAGGCCCCGACCATGCCGGACACCACGCCCGAAGGCGCGAACCCGCCGGAGGAGGCACCGGACTGGCCCGCGATTGATCCCGAGACATACGAATGCGTGTCCGACATGGCGGCGCTGGAGCGTTGGATCGCGCAGGCGCGGGAGCGGGGGTATGTGGCCGTCGATACGGAGACCACGGGCCTCAATGAGATGGCCTGTGATCTTGTCGGGATCTCGCTGAGCGTGGTGCCGGGGGAGGCGTGTTACATCCCGCTGACCCACCGCGAGAACGCTGGCGACGATCTGTTCGGCAACGACGATCTGGCCGAGGGGCAGTTGGGGCTGAACGAAGCGCTGGACGCTCTGAAGCCACTGCTGGAAGACCCGGCGGTGCTGAAGATCGGGCAGAACATGAAATACGATGCCAAGGTCTTCTCGCGCTATGGCGTCGAGGTCGCGCCGATCGACGACACCATGCTGATGTCCTATGCGATGAATGCCGGGCTGCATGGTCACGGCATGGACACGCTCTCGGAGCGGTATCTGTCGCACAAGCCCATCCCGATCAAGGATCTGCTTGGCAGTGGCAAGAAGCAGATCACCTTTGACCAGGTGCCGATCGAAACGGCGGTGAAATATGCCGCCGAGGATGCGGACATTACCCTGCGCCTGTGGCTGACCTTCAAGCCGCAGCTTCACAGAGCCAAGGTTACGCGGGTCTACGAGGGGCTGGAACGGCCCCTTGTGCCGGTGCTCAAGACGATGGAGATGGCCGGGATCAAGGTGGACCGCGAAGTGCTGTCACGCATGTCCAATGCCTTTGCCCAGAAGATGGCCGGGTTGGAGGCGGAAATCCACGCGCTTGCCGGTGAAAGCTTCAACGTCGGCTCGCCCAAGCAGCTTGGCGAGATTCTCTTTGACAAGATGGGGCTTGAGGGCGGCAAGAAGGGCAAGACAGGGGCCTATGCCACCGGCGCCGACATTCTCGAAGACCTCGCGACCGAGCATGATCTGCCCGCCCGCGTGCTCGACTGGCGGCAACTGTCCAAGCTGAAATCGACCTACACCGATGCGCTTCAGGAGCACATCAACAAGGAAACCGGCCGCGTTCATACGTCTTACCTGCAAAGCGGGGCAACCACCGGGCGGATGGCGTCGAATGATCCGAACCTGCAAAACATTCCGGTGCGAAGCGAAGAGGGGCGGCGCATTCGCGAGGCGTTCGTGGCCGACGAGGGCAAGGTTCTGGTCAGTCTCGACTACTCCCAGATCGAACTGAGGATTCTAGCCCATATGGCCGGGATCGACGCTCTCAAGGACGCCTTCCGCGACGGGCAGGACATCCACGCCATGACCGCTTCCGAGATGTTCAACGTGCCGATGGAGGAGATGACGCCGGAGATTCGCCGTCAGGCCAAGGCGATCAACTTCGGTGTGATCTACGGCATTTCCGGCTTTGGCCTTGCCCGCAACCTGCGCATTCCGCGCGCCGAGGCGCAGGGCTTTATTGACCGGTATTTCGAGCGCTTCCCGGGGATCAAGGCCTATATGGACGAGACCATTGCCTTTGCCACCGAGCACAAGCGGGTCGAGACGCTGTTTGGTCGGGTGATCCACACGCCCGAGATTGCCGCCAAAGGCCCGCGCGCGGGCTTTGCCAAACGCGCCGCGATCAACGCGCCCATTCAGGGCACGGCGGCGGACATTATCCGGCGCGCTATGGTCCGGATGCCGAAGGCGATCGAGGGGCTGCCTGCAAAAATGCTGCTGCAGGTCCACGATGAACTGATTTTCGAAGTGGAGACGGCCGCGGTGGATGATCTGATCGGCGCGGCGCGCGATGTGATGCAGGGGGCGGCGGAGCCGGTGGTCAAGCTGGACGTGCCGCTCATCGTCGACGCGGGTCAGGGGGCAAACTGGGCCGAGGCGCACTGACTGCCGGGCTCGTTTGCTCAATCGTTCCGGGCAAGCGGCGCCTGAATCAGACCCTGCCCGCGATCATAAAGGCCGACATCCGGTGAGATCCCATCATAGGTTGTTGCGCCGATCAGGGCGGCTGCCAGCGTCTCCGCATTGAGGGGCGCGCCGGTCTCGCGCAGGTGTTCGGCCCAAAGCGCCGCAACGCCGACCCCATGCGCCATGGCCATGGAGCTGCCGTTCATGCTGCGCACATCTCCACCGGGGCAGGCTGACACGATGCCGACCCCGGGCGCCACAAGGAGCGGCCCGATGTTGCTGAACGGAGCCTGGACGTAACCCGTGCTGCTTGGGCCAATGGCGCCGACGGTCAACACGCCGCGCGCTGCGGCCGGAGAGGCGGGACCGGTCACGAAGTCGGGCGAAATGGTCCGCAGGCTGTCATTGCCGACGGCGCCAAGGATAAGCGGACGGGTCTCACGGTCCATCATGCTCAGGATCGTCTCGAACACCCGGAGATTGCCGCGATAGGCATGAATTGCGGCATTCTTGGCGAGCGTCTGCGGGTACCCTTCGGCGGCCAGTTGCTCTTCGTAGGCGGGGGTGTCGAAGGCGAGGGAAAAGCCGATGATGTCGGCCTTCTCCGTCAAGGCCCAGAGCAGCGCATGAAGGAATTCGTCGGTGCGGCCCTGTCCTGTGTCGGTCAGTGTCTTGGCCGCCACGAGGGTTGTCATGCCGCGCGCCACGCCGATCCGCATGCCCCCGAGATCGCGCCCAAGGATGGTCCCGGCAAGATGCGTGCCGTGACCGTTCACGTCGTCAATTCCTGTGCCGACGAAATCGCGGGTTGTCAGGGACAGCCCTTTGAAACAGGGGTGGCGCGCGTCGATCCCGGTGTCGAGCAAAGCCACACGCACGCCTTTTCCCGAATAGGGCGTCGAATCGGCACCAACCGCGACCGAACCCCACCCGGGCACCAGATCCGAGCTTCTGACATCGTCCATCGGCTCCGGGGCCAGCAAGCGGGTGGGCATGACCGGGGTGACGCGCAGGTAGGACGGATCTTTCGCGATTTCATCGACTTCGGATGGCGTCAGCTCCCAGATGGACAAATACGGCACGCCCGGCTGATCAGGGTCATTTGGCCGGATGGTGCGAACCACGGGAACCGTTGATCTGCACCAATTCCCTGACGTGTCGCGCAGGACAATGTACCGCGTCATGAAATGCTCCGGAAAAATACCTTTGTCGAAAAGGCTACTCCCGGTGGCGCAAATCCCAAAGGCCCACTCCGTGAACCAAGCGTAAAATCGCCGCTAGATCAGGCCTGTATGGCGGAACAGTGCCTGCATGTTCGCCTCCGGGCGCGGGCCGATGTGCCGGATGACTTCGCTCGCAGCCGTGCATCCCATACGCCCGGCGGTTTTCATGTCGACGCCGGTTGCGAGACCATAGAGAAAGCCCGCGGCGAATTGGTCCCCGGCGCCGGTTGCGTCGACAGGGACAACTTTTTCCACCGGAATATCGAAGCGTTCGCCATTGCGGATGATGGTGACGCCATCGCCTGAGCGGGTACAGACCACCAGCGGGCAGATTGCCGCGACAGCCGCCAGATCGGCTTCAAGATCATCATTCTGATAGAGCGAGCGGATCTCGGCCTCGTTGCCGATGACATAGTCCATCTCGTTTTCGATCAGGGTGAGGAAGTCCGCGCGATGACGCTCGACGCAGAATGGATCAGAAATGGCGATCCCGGCCATGCCGCCCGCCGCGTGGCAGGTGCGCGCGGCACGCAGGAAGGCCTCCTTGCCCTTGGGTTTGTCAAAGAGATAGCCTTCGAGAAAGACGATTTCGGCCTCTCCGGTGACCTTTTCGCTGACGTCTTCGGGCCCCAGCTCGGAGGAAATCCCGAGATAGGTGTTCATCGAGCGCTCACCGTCGGGCGAGACGAAGATCATGCTGCGCGAGGTCGGCAGCTCGCCCCCCGGCACTGGCGGGTTGACGAAATCGATGCCCTCCTTGGTCATCGCATCCGCATAGAAACGCCCAAGCGCATCGTCGTGGACCCGGCCGATGAAAGCCGTCGGCAAACCCAGCGTGCCAATCCCGGCGATTGTGTTCGCAACGGATCCGCCGGGCGTCTGTACCCGGTCTTCCATCGCGGCATAGAGTGTCTGGCCGCGCTCCTGCTCGACCAGTTGCATGATGCCCTTTTCGATGCCCATCAGGTCAAGGAAGGTATCTTCGGCGCGGCTGATCACATCGACGACGGCGTTGCCGATGCCGATGACTTTGTACTTCTTGCTCATGCAGTCTTTTCCTCGAATTGGCACAGATCGCTTATCAGGCAGGCCTTGCATTTCGGTTTCCGCGCCACGCAAATATAGCGCCCGTGCAGGATCAGCCAGTGATGCGCGTGCTGTTGAAAATCGACGGGGATGTGATCCTCGATGGCGCGCTCGACTGCGACGACATCCTTGCCGGGGCAGATGCCGCTGCGGTTTCCGACCCGGAAGATATGCGTGTCCACGGCCTGCGCGGGGTAGTGCCACCACATGTTGAGCACCACGTTCGCCGTTTTGCGCCCGACGCCCGGCAGGGATTCCAGCGCGGCCCGCGAGCAGGGGACTTCGGAGCCGTATTGCTCGACAAGGATGCGGGACAGCTTGATGACGTTCTTGGCCTTGTTGCGAAAGAGGCCAATGGTCTTGATGTGCTCGATCACCCCGTCTTCGCCAAGGGCAAGCATCTTTTCGGGCGTGTCCGCGATCTGGAAAAGCGTTTCGGTTGCCTTGTTCACCCCGGCATCCGTCGCCTGAGCAGAGAGCGCCACAGCGACGACAAGCGTATAGGCGTTGACGTGGTTAAGCTCGCCTTTCGGCTCCGGTTCGGAGTCCTGAAAGCGGGTGAAGATCTCTCGGATCGTATGATAGTCGAGCTGTTTGGCCATGCGCGGAGGTATGGACTGCAAAGTCGTCCCGGGCAAGTCCGAGTGCGCAGTACGAGGCCTGGCGCCTTGGCAGGTCGGCTCCGGGGCGGGAGGCGGGCGGGCTTGACACAAAACCCGTGCCGCCGCCGTCAAAGATTGCCGTGTTTTATGGTAAGATACCTGCATTCAACAGAGCGATAGGGAGGACTTCAAAATGAAATTTCTTGAACGAATTGCTGCACTGATCGGTGTCTTGATGCTCGGATCGGCGGCCCATTCCGCGACTCTGGCGGGCTATCCGGCGCCTGGCGGGACGAGCTACTCGGGGTCAGGTTTTGCGTTCAGCAACTATGGTCCCAATACCGGCACTGCAACCTGGACCTATTCGGGCTTTGATTCCGCCGCCTGGGATCAGCTTTGGTGGGGCCTTGAGGAATTTGGCCTCGCCATGGATGGGTCGATCAACGCCGCGGGCGAGACTATGAGCGTTGCCTCCATGTCTGGCGCGACCCTCGTTTACGAAGGCACGACGTCTATCCTTGCCGGTCCGGTCTTTACCCGCGCTGTCGTCACCATCGTCAGCGGTGGATCCGGCTGGATTGATCCGCTGACCGTTGGCATCACCAGTCCGGACATCTTTGCCGTGACGGAGGTGAACGGATCGGTGCCCTTCGTGGTCACCTTCGCCGTAACGGCAAGTGGCTCCTATGATGCCGGTGGGGCGGGATATGTCCCGTTTTACAATTATTTCGATCCCAACACGGCACCGTCCGAAGATGGCAATGCCCAGTCCAGCTTTTACCGGAATTTCTACTACACCGCCGCTGTTCCGTTGCCAGCGGGTCTGCCGCTCTTGCTCGCGGCGCTTGGCGGTCTGGCTGTTATCCGGCGCAGGCGCACAATAGCCTGAGTCAAAGCGCAAGAAGCGGGTCGCGGGCAGGGCAGGATACGCCTAGCCTGCGATCCATGACACAGAGCGATTCATACCATTTCCACGTGATGCGCCGCGCGATCGACGCGGTGGACACGCTTGGGCCGCAGGCCACGCTGGACGATCTGGCGGGCGAGATCGGCATGAGCCCGGCGCATTTTCAGCGCCTGTTCAGCAAATGGGCGGGCGTGTCGCCCAAACGATATCAACAATACCTGACCCTGAGCCACGCCAAGCGGCTGTTGCAGCAGAAGTTCACGACGCTCGATGCGGCGCATGAATCCGGCCTCTCCGGGGGCGGACGGCTGCACGATCTGTTCCTGCGCTGGGAGGCGATGAGCCCTGGCGATTACGCGCGCGCGGGGCAGGGGCTGACGATTTACTGGGGGTGGTTCGAGAGCCCGTTTGGCCCGGCGCTCGTCATGGGCACGGACAAGGGGATCTGTGGCATCGGGTTCGCGGCCGAGACCACGGCAGAGGACACCATGAAGGATCTGGTCGGGCGCTGGCCCAACGCGGCGTTCATCGAGGACCCCATTCGGCTCAGACCCTGGGCGCTGCAGGCTTTCGGGGTGCAGCAGGACGGACCGCTGCCGTTGTACCTGATCGGGGCGCCGTTCCAGATCAAGGTCTGGGAAGCCTTGATGCAGATCCCTTCGGGCCATGTCACCACATACTCGGAAATTGCGCAGGCCATTGCACATCCCAAGGCTGTGCGTGCCGTGGGCACCGCTGTGGGGCGCAATCCGATCAGCTATTTGATCCCCTGTCATCGCGCCCTGCGGAAATCTGGCGGGCTGGGCGGCTATCATTGGGGCATTCCCGTCAAACGCGCGATCCTCGCCTGGGAGGCCGCGCGCGAAGAGGCCTGACGGGAAATGCAGCGTTTGATGGGCGGAGCTTTGCCGATTTTCTCGTGACTTATGTGCGAGGCTATCCAATGTTATTGTATATCAAGCATGATAGCCCTCATGAATGGAGGGCAATTAAACCTGAGAGGCTTCTCTATGATCCGGGCAACTTCCCCGATTCTTCTCGCCGTCGTGGCATCCTTTGGCCTGAGCGCCTGTACCACCGGACCCTTGATCAGTGAAAACGATCCGAACCGCCAGGCCAAGCAGGGCGCATTGATTGGCGCGGGCCTTGGCGCGATCACTGGCCGTCTGGCCGGTGGCAGCGACGTGGGCGAGCGCAACCGCGCGACTGTTGCCGGTGCCCTCGTCGGCGCGGCAGCCGGTGCGGCCATCGGCAATCAGCTCGACAAGCAGGAAGCCGAGCTGCGTCAGCAGCTGGGCAACAACGTCGATATCCGCAACACCGGTGATCGTCTGATCGTGACCATGCCGCAGGATATCCTGTTTGCCACCGACAGCGCATCGCTGCGTCCGACACTGGTTTCCGATCTGCGGGACGTGGGTCAAAGCTTGCTCGCCTATCCGAACACCACGGTTCAGGTCATTGGCCACACCGACAGTGACGGCGATGCCGCCTATAACCAGAACCTGTCGCAGCGCCGCGCCCAATCCGTGGCGAACGTGCTGATCTCCGAAGGTGTGCCGGGTAGCCGGATCGCCGCGATTGGCCGGGGCGAGGATCAGCCGGTTGCGTCCAACCTGACCGCTGAAGGCAAGGCCCAGAACCGCCGCGTCGAAATCGTGATCCTGCCGAACGCGTAACCTGCGCCAATTCGTGCGAAACTTTTGCAGCGCCGCGGCTTGCCGTGGCGCTGTTGCGTTGTAGCTCATGACCCAGCAGCAGAAAGGGCCTTGGCTATGACAGATTTGACTCTTTTGGGGATCAGCGGTTCGCTTCGGGCCGGATCGACGAATACGCTATTGGCGAAAGAGGCGGCGCGCCGGTTTGGCGCGTCGGCTTTCGCGCTCGCTGATATCCGGTTCCCCGTGTTCGATGCCGACGAGCATGACGCGGAGGGCATTCCGCCGGCAGTTCAAGCCGTGGCGGATCAAATCGCCAACGCGGATGCCGTTGTCGTGGCCACGCCCGAATATAACAAGGGTATCAGTGGCGTGCTGAAGAACGCCTTGGACTGGATCAGCCGGACCGAGGGTAACCCGTGGTTTCATAAACCTGTCGCCATTGTCTCTGCCGCCGCCGGGAGGGCGGGAGGTGAGCGGTCACAGAATATGACCCGCCTTTGCCTGACGCCGTTCCGCCCGCGCCTTCTGACCGGGCCCGAGGTGATGATCGCCGCGACGGGGGATCAATGGGACGAAAATGGCCATCTGATCAATGAATTCGGGATTAAACTGCTCGATGAACTGATGGATGAACTCCGTACCGAGGCGATCCGGATGAAAACCTAAGCCGGATTGGCGACCTCGATCAAATTGCCGTCGGGGTCCCGTACATAGATCGACATGAGTGCGCCCGTTGCACCCGTACGTGCGACCGGTCCGGTAATCCCCCCCGATTTTAAGGGGCTGCAAACGTAGAATTTTCTCGGCAAGATGAACGAGGAGATTTCGAATGAAG